>JBHPKP010000057.1:0-4985 GCA_042566505.1 bacterium
GCATTCAATGAAAAATTCAAATATGCAGTCATTCAAGTAGATGAATCAGAAAATGAGAATGTGATAAAAGGTGAAAAATATATTATTGCAGATGAATTAAAAAATAATTTTTGTGAAAAAATGCAGATTGCAAAATTCACAGTAGTTAAAACTGTTGAAGGGAAAGAGTTAGAAAATTTGAAATGTCAGTCTCCTTTTCGAGAGAAAGAATCAGTTGGAGTATTGGCAGATTTTGTAACACTAGAGGATGGAACAGGTGTTGTTCATATAGCGCCGGGTCATGGAGAGGATGATTACAAGGTAGGTTTAAAATACAATCTTCCTATAATCACACCTGTTAATGATTCAGGTAAATTTACAAAAGAAGTTCCTGCCTTTGAGGGAAAAGATGTTTTTGAAGCAAATAAATTTATTATTATAGATTTAAATGATAGGAAACTTTTGCTTTCAAAAGAAAATATTAGTCATTCATATCCACATTGTTGGCGCTGTAAACAACCTATTGTTTTTAGAGCAACAAGTCAGTGGTTTTTAAGTATAGATAAAGATGATCTCAGAAAAAAATTGATAGATACATGTGGTGATGTAAAATGGATTCCAGAGTTGGGTTACAATAGAATTACAAGTATGATCGAAAATAGGCCTGATTGGTGTTTGTCTCGTCAGCGATTGTGGGGAACACCGGTTCCGGTTTTTTATTGCCAAGATTGCGGCAAGGAATTAATGACTGAGGAAAGTATTGAAAGTGTTGCAAAAGTTTTTGAAGAAAGAGGTAGTGACAGCTGGTTTTATCTAGAGGTAAAAGATTTCTTGGGAGATGATATAAAATGTGAGTGCGGCTCATCTAATTTCACGAAAGAAACAGATATTTTGGATGTGTGGTTTGATTCTGGTGTTAGTCATGAGGCAGTTTTAAAAGTACGTGAAAATTTATCATGGCCAAGTGATTTGTATCTCGAAGGTTCGGATCAACATAGAGGCTGGTTCCAAACTTCACTTATTCCGTCTGTAATTTTGAATAGGCAAGCTCCTTACAAACAAGTTCTTACTCATGGGTTTACAGTAGATGGCGAAGGCAAGAAGATGAGTAAATCACAGGGCAATGTTACAGCTCCTCAGGAAATTATCCAAAAATATGGTGCAGATATAATCAGACTTTGGGTGCTTAGTGAAAACTATAAAGAAGATGTTAGAATCTCAGATGAAATTATCGAACAGCTTGTGGATGCTTACAGAAAAATTCGAAACACTGCCAGATATCTTTTGGGTAATCTTGCAAATTATAATCACAATGAAAATGAAGTTGAGTATGAAAAGCTTTTGGATATTGATAAATGGGCATTGGCAAAGTTAGCATTTATGTACGACGATATTTGCAATGCATACGAAAAAAAAGAACTGCATAATGTTTTTCGAAAATTTTATAATTTCTGTACCGTAGAATTGAGTTCGTTATATTTTGATATTTTAAAAGACAGATTATATGTGTCGCATTACGATAGTATAGAAAGAAGATCTGCGCAAACTGTTTTATATTATTTGGTTACATGGCTAACTAGATTGATAGCGCCTAGTTTATCTTTTACATCAGAAGAAATATGGAAAGCCATACCAAACCAGAAAATTGAAAGTATTTTCTTGAGTGATTTTCCGGGAACTAATGAAGATGAGCAAAAGCTAATAAATACTTGGAAGGAAAATACCGCATTAAAAGATAAATGGGATGATATCTTTGAATTTAGAAAAATTATTCTCAAAAAGATTGAAGAAAAACGACAAGAACAAGTAATAGGTAATTCATTAGAAGCAAAAGTTAAAGTGTTTTTGGACAAAAATTGTGAAATTTTAGATTTGCTGCAAGGTGTCAATACACAATGGGCAACAATTAGTATAGTTTCGCAATTCGAAATAATAGTTTCAGAAGTTGACGATAAAGATTTGATATCAGAAGAATTTTTACCGCAAGGTCTAAAGGGTTCTAAAGTTAAAATTGGGGTAGAAAAAGCTGCTGGTAAAAAATGCGAACGCTGCTGGAACTATTCACAAGCAGTGGGGTCAATAAAAAATTATGAAAATTTCTGTGTTCGCTGTGCAGAAGTTGTGAAAAATTGGTAACGAAAAAATACAGTTATGATACATAAAGTCGTAAGTTTTAGCCCTAAAACCCTTCTCCCCCCCTTGGGAATAAAGGTTAGCTTACGGCTTTTTTTTTAGGTGTAAATATGAGTTTTACTCGACAGAAAACTTTAATCTGGGCTTTTGTAATTCTGTTTTTAGATCAGTTGACTAAATTTTTAATTATAATGTCTTTGGAAATAGGACAATCAATTGTTGTGATTCCAAAAGTTTTTTATATAACACATGTAAGGAATACCGGAGTAGCATTTGGACTTGCAAAAGGGTTTAATATAATTTTTATAATTATTTCATTATTTTTTATAGTGTTTCTATTAACAAAATATAAAAGTATTTTATTGTATTTCAAAAATAAAACTTTCTTAATAAATATTAATACAATTATTGGAATGTTTTTAGGTGGTGCATTAGGGAATCTCGTTGATCGAATCTTCCGAGGTAGTGTTGTAGATTTCTTGAATTTTGTTGTGTGGCCGGTATTTAATGTAGCAGATTCCAGTATTACAATTGCCGGAATAGTTTTAGCAATTTATTTATTTAAATACTAACCAAAGAGGTAAAATGTATCCTGTCTTAATTTCTTTTGGTCATCTTAAAATATACTCATATGGATTATGTGTTGCTTTTGGTTTACTTATAGGTTGGTATATTGCTGTCAAAGAAGCCAAACGAAATGATATAGCAGAATCTACAATTAATGACTTATTCTTCATAATCGTCCTTTCCTCAATACTTGGTGGTAGATTGTTTTATATTTTTTTGAATCTAAAACATTACACTATAAATCCATTACTAATACTCAAAGTTTGGGAAGGAGGACTTGTCTTTTTTGGTGGATTGATAACTACCGTAATTGTATCTATCATCTATCTTAAGAAAAAAAACTTCAAAGTATTTCTCATTGGAGATATATGTGCTCCGGGTATTGCAATAGGACATGCTATCGGTAGGATTGGTTGCTTTTTTGCTGGTTGTTGTTATGGCAAACAAACCAACAGCATATTTGGTGTTGTTTTCAATAATTCATACAGTTTAGCACCACAGGGAATAAAACTTCACCCAGCTCAACTCTATGAGTTTCTTGTTCTAGTTGCGATATTCTTAGCTTTATGGTTTATGAGACGAAAAACAAAATTCTATGGTCATCTATTTTGGATGTATATTTGTATGTATTCATTTAGTCGAATCATACTGGAGTTCTTCAGAGCAGATCATAGAGGAGAATTTCTCTTTTTGTCAGTTACTCAATTTATTGCAGTTTTATTGTTAGTTATAGGAGTAGGTAATTTATATGTGGGATATAGAAAAGCAAAAACTAGTAGTTGAAAATGATTTTTCGGGTAAAAGATTAGATACTTATTTGTCAGAAAAATTTTTAGAAATTTCCAGGTCATATTTTAAACGTTTAATTACTCATAAAAATGTAAAAGTTGATTCCGAAGTTCGGGATGCAGGCTATAAACTAAAAGAAGGACAAATAGTTGATATTGAATTTGTAAAAACACCGGATTTTAATAGTATAAAGCCAGAAAAAATTGATTTAAACATTATACATGAAGATGAAGATATAATAATCATTAACAAACCACATGGAATGATCGTACATCCTGCATTTGCTAATTTTTCAGGAACACTTGTAAATGCATTAATGTATCGCTTCAAGAATTTGCCTTTTTCAAAAGATACTCGAGATAAAATGGCATTCGTTAGACCAGGTCTTGTACATAGACTCGACAAAGAAACTTCGGGTATTATGGTTATTGCAAAAAACGAAAATGCACTCTCAAATTTATCTAAGCAATTTAATGATAGAAAAGTAATAAAAACATATCTTGCACTTACCTATGGTAAGGTTAAGACAAAAGAAGGATTGATTGAAACTCCGATTGGAAGATCCATGGAAAACAGAAAAAAAATGACAATTAGAAAAGGAGCTAAAACTAAAATTGCTATTAGTCATTTTAAAATCACAGAACAGTTTGAAAATTCAATAAATCTTGTAGAAATACAACCCAAAACCGGCAGAACACATCAAATCAGAGTACATTTAAAATACATTGGATTGCCAATTATTGGAGATTCTGTTTATGGTGTAAAAATGAAGCATTTAAAGGATGTTGTAGTAAGAACTATGTTGCATGCACATACCTTACAATTTACTCATCCGAAAACGTTGAAAAAAATAACATTTAAGGCTGAATTACCAGAAGATTTCAAGAATGCTATAAAAGCATGTAAAGATCAATCTCTTCTATAATTACCTATACTATATATATATTATTTGATATACTTATAAATTATATTCAAATTTCAATGATCGAGGTAAAAAATGAATAAAAAAATCATAAATATAATTCTACTAAGTCTACTTGTGATAGTTTCATATCTTAATGCTGCTGAGTCCGAAAACAACAAAATATTTGAGATAGTAATTTCCGGCAACAAACATATAAAGGAATCAATCATAAAAGGTAGAATCAGCACAAAACGAAAACAAAATTATGATGAAGAAAAGGTGAATGAGGATATAAGGTCCATACTAACATTAGGTTCTTTTGATGATGTAGAAGCTGAAATAATTGAAGATGTATTAGGTATTAAGCTGATCTATAAGGTAACAGAAAAACCACATATTAAGAGCATAGATTTTCAAGGTAATGAAAACTATTCAAACCGAGTACTGAAAAAGAAAGTGGAAAGCAAGATAAAAGAAGCTTTTGATACGTTAAATATCGATAAAGATAAAGAAAATATAATCAGTTTCTATAAGAAAAAAGGATATGTAGATATCAAAGTTGACTCATTCTTTGAAACTAATGAAGACACCAATGAGACTTCTCTAACTTTTT
>JBHPKP010000058.1:0-4894 GCA_042566505.1 bacterium
GAGGGAGTTTAGAATGATAAAAAATATAAAAAGAATAGCACGTATAGAAAATAAGTTTTCTAAGATAAAAAAGATATTTACATCTAATAATTCTTTTTATGAAAATATTATTACACTTGCTAATAAACTAAGTTCAAAGATGGAAGAATCTGATAATGTTTTTACTGTTCCTATTAATAGTGGAGGAAAAGAAAAAGAATATCTCATGAAGTTTGATATTAAAAGGGAAACAAAATCTAATAGTGATGATATTGAAGATGAGTTTTATGCGCAAATTTTAGCAGATGTAAAAATTAGAAATAATATGATTTTTACATTGGCTACTGACGAATATAAAACAGAAAGTATATATTTTGCATCAAAGAATGATAAGTCTGTTAAATTGATCATAACCTCAAAAAATCAATCGAAGTTATTGGTAAAAAATATCAGGGCAGAAGAACTAAATTATTCGGAAAAAACTGAGATAGATGAAGATTTTTATGACATGAACTATTATTTGACAGGAAAAGCGTCAAGAGGAACAGGTTTTCAAAATACTCTTTTTCATGATGTTTTTAGTGATATAGTTCAACGAAGTGTAAAATCAGTAGATATAGAAAAAGCTGAGTATGATAAATATTCTTTTTTTGATGTTGGGTGTAGTTTTGGGGCTAGCACATTTTTTGCAAAAAAACTCGGATTTAAAGCTTATGGTGGATGTGATTTTTCCAAGTTTTCGATTGAATATGGAGCAGAACGTGTAAAAAATTCTAATTTGTTTTATTATGATTTGTCAGAAAAAGGATTACTTGAAAAAGCCGGACAAAAATATGACTTCTTGCTTTGTTATGATGTTTTGGAACATATGTATAATGAAGATGCTCATACTGCAATAGATAATATTTTTAGTATTTGTGATAACTCTTTATTTTTAAATGTTGGAGGTCCATATTACACTATGTGTTCAAATATGGATCTTGTAAAGCAATACAGATTTGCTAAGAAAAAAAATTGTAAAGATTATAGGACGCATGATGAATTAATTAATTTGAATTTAAATCAAGGTCATATAAATCTTTTACCATATTATGAATGGTTGAAAATATTAGAGGAGAAAGCTGCTCAGCATGGTTTTTATAGAAATCATGAAGCGGAAAGAAAGTTCTCGATAATAAATAATTATCAACTGTTAGCTTTTTATTTTATTTTTTCCAAAAAGGAATCCGAATCTTTTACAAATCTTGAAAACGATAAATATATTTCTTTGTTTAAGGATCGATTGGAGACAAGTTTTAATTTGGATGCTATATATTGGCATATAAGCAATATGAAGCATTTAAAAAATATTTTGTTTAAATCTAGTGATTCAAAGATATCACATTTAGAATTTTGTCAGTCAATAGGTACAACTGTTTTAGACGGTATAATTCATGGATTTGATTCTTATGGGATAGAATCTGATTTTGAATATCCGCATTATTTTGTAAGAGATAGAATGATAAATATAGCAGATTCGGCAGTTGCTAATGATAAAGCTGTAGACCTAATAACTTATTCTATTTTAAGTGGTGGTTCTCCTTATTTAAATTATATCAATGCAAGTGCATTTACTTTAAATAATGTATCAGCTTTTAATGAATTATTGAAAAAGGATTTAATGAAATTAAATAATTCTAAAAGTAAGTATATTCTTTTTCAGATTCCATTTTTAGGATTTGACTGCCATGCTGATGAACTTCAATTAGATGTGATCGATATAATCGAAAAGAATCTGTCTAATTTCAAAAGAGACTATTTAAAGGAACAACAATTCATTACTTCCGCTACATATAGTCACACATTTCATGGAAATTATTTGATATTTAAAATGCAAAAATAATTTTTGATGAGAGGATGCAGTAAAATGTTAAGAGAACAATTAAGAAAGTATCGAAAAAAGAACAACATGTCACAACAAAAACTCGCAGAAAAAGCAAAGCTATCTTACAACGCGGTAACAAAGATCGAGCAAGGTTCTGCAAAAAATCCAACAATCCAAACCATTTCAAAGATTGCAGACGCATTTAATATTTCAATTGATGAATTGGTTGGGAAAAAGAAATAAATACTTCCATATTTTAAGCCTTCTTAATATATAGGTTAAAAGAATACAAGGGAGATTGATACAGTAGGGTATGATTAGAAAAAAAATTTTAAAAGTTGCCTGTTTTTTGGACTTTTTGGTAAAAATGGCAAAATTTTCGAATTTTTAGGAAATTTATGGATATATCACAAAACACTAATTCTAACTTAAACAAAATTGGCTTGATAAAGATATTTGTATCTCATAGAATAGCTCATAACAGTTAATCGAATTTTAGGTAATGTAATTAGTTTAGAACTGGTAGTTGGATTTTATCGACTACTCTTATCAATAATTATCTAAAGAAGATAGGTTCTCAATCAATACGAGCTGGATATTCATTAGTACATTAATTTTGTCGAACTGCCGTATACCGAACGGTATGTACAGTGGTGTGAGAGGATGGCAGTTGAACTAATCAACTACCTCCTACTCGATTAAAATAAAGGAAATATAATTTTAAAGAGGTATTATGAAAAAACTTTTATTTAGTGAATTAGAGATTTCGCAAGAGATATTGAAAGCAGTTGAGGATTTGGGTTTTGAAGAGTCCACCCCTATTCAGTCGCTGAGTATTCCACTGGTGATGAGTGGGATTGATGTGATAGGTCAGGCTCAGACAGGGACCGGGAAAACCGCAGCCTTTGGGATACCAATGCTTGAAAGTATAGATGTAAAGAATAAGAATCCGCAAGGCATAGTGCTCTGCCCAACTCGTGAACTAGCAATTCAAGTTGCAGAGGAATTGAATAAACTTGCAAAGTATAAAAAGGGAGTAAAGATATTGCCGGTTTATGGAGGTCAGCATATTAGTCGTCAGATTATGGGACTGACTAAAGGTGTGCATATTGTAATAGGTACACCGGGTCGAACACTGGATCATATCAGGCGAGAAACACTTAATCTTGATGCAATTCAAACTGTTGTGTTGGATGAAGCGGATGAAATGCTTGATATGGGTTTTAGGGATGATATCGAGGGAATACTTAAAACTGCGCCTTCAAGTAGGCAGACTGTATTTTTTTCAGCAACAATGCCAAGTGCATTTATGGCACTTACCAAAAGGTTTCAAAAGAATCCCAAACTTATAAAAATTGCGCACGAAAAAATGACTGCACCGGATATTGAACAGATATATTTTGAGACAAATGAGGGCAAAAAGCTGGAAGCATTAACTAGAATTATTGATGTGCATGATATTAAATTATCGATCATATTTTGCAACACAAAACGTAAAGTCGATGACCTTATGAATCATTTGCAAGTACGTGGTTATTTTTGTGATGCTTTGCACGGAGATATGAATCAAGCAAAACGTGATCGTGTGATGGGAAAATTTAGAAAGGGTGCAATTGAAATTTTGATTGCAACTGATGTTGCGGCACGAGGAATTGATGTGGAAAATGTGGAAGCGGTTTTTAATTATGATGTGCCGCAGGACGAAGAATACTATATTCACAGAATCGGACGAACCGGACGTGCAGGTAAGTTTGGGCGTGCGTTTACTTTGGCAACAGGAAAAGATATGTACAAACTTCGAAGTATTCAGCGTTATGCAAAAATTAAAATTCATAGAGGAAGTATTCCATCAATAAAGGATGTTGAACAGCTTCGCATAAATCAGTTTTTTGCAAAAGTTAAAGATGTGCTCGAGAATCAGGATACAACAAAATATACTAATATGGTTGAGCATTTAGTTGGCAACGAATACACAACACTTGAGGTTTCAGGTGCGCTTCTTTCGATGATCATGGAGCAGCAGTCAAAGGGGCAGACTCAAAAAACTAAAACTGTTCAAAGTAGTCAAAAGAGTGTACGTCTGTTTATGAATATTGGACGAAAACAAAATATTAGACCGGGCGATATTTTGGGTGCAATTGCAGGTGAAGCAGGTATTGACGGTGACTTGATTGGAAATATCGATATTTATGAGTCTTACAGTTTTGTGAATGTTCCTGCAGATCAAGTGGAAAATGTAATTGAAAGCATGGAGAAGAGTCATATAAAAGGAAAGAAGATTGCGATTGAAGTAGCAAAGGAAAAAAAGTAAGAAATGTTAAAACTAAGCAATATCAAGAAATCATTTGCAGGCCAAGAGTTGTTTAGTGATTTGAGTTTTAATATCAATAAGCATGAGAAAATAGGACTTGTCGGTCGGAATGGATCAGGGAAGACAACTTTATTCAAGCTAATTTTGGGTGAGATGGAGGATGATGCGGGCGAGATTTACATTCCGAAGAATTATAAACTCGGATGTGTATCGCAGCATATTAAGTTTTCAAAGAAAAATATTTTAGATGAGGTTTGTTTGGGACTTGAGGATGCGGACAAAGGGGAGATATGGAGGGCGAAAAAGATTTTACATGGATTAGGATTTTCTGAAGAGGATTTTCAAAAGTCTCCAACAATATTTTCCGGTGGATTTCAGGTTCGATTAAATCTTGCAAAGCTTCTTTTGTCAAGTCCGGATATTTTGCTGCTCGATGAACCTAATAACTATCTTGACATTGTTGCTGTCAGATGGTTGATAGATTTTTTAAAATCATGGAAAAATGAATTAGTACTTATTACACACGATAGACATTTCATGGATAGTATCATAACGCATACCGTTGCACTCCACAGAAAGAAAGCAAAAAAAATTAAAGGCACAACCACTAAAATTTATGATCAAATTTCAAGGGAAGAAGATGTCTACGAAAAAACTCGTGTTAATGAAGAAAAAAAAATTAAACAGACTGAAATTTTTATCGATAAATTTAGAGCTAAAGCGCGTTTGGGTGGAATGGT
>JBHPKP010000059.1:0-4848 GCA_042566505.1 bacterium
GACTTTGGAAAAGGTTCAATAATGAAAATGGGAGAGAACCAGGCAAAGATGAAGATCGGAGCAATTCCAACCGGTATATTATCGCTCGATATGGCAATGGGAATTGGCGGTGTGCCGCGCGGACGTGTTGTGGAAATATTCGGTCCCGAATCAAGCGGTAAAACAACATTGTCTTTGAATGTCGTAGCAAACGCACAAATGCTGGGCGGAGTAGCTGCATTTGTCGATGCAGAGCATGCCATGGATCCTGTATATGCAAAGAAACTGGGTGTTGATATTGACAATCTTTTAATTGCGCAACCTGATGACGGTGAACAAGCTATGGAAATAACAGAAACATTGGTACGCAGTGGAGCAGTGGACGTTATTGTTGTTGATTCGGTTGCAGCGCTAACTCCACGTCGTGAAATCGAAGGAGAAATGATAGATCAGGGCATAGGACTGCAAGCAAGACTAATGTCAAAGGCACTCAGAAAATTAACTGCTACAATTTCGAAATCTAATACATGTGTCATCTTTATAAACCAGCTTAGAGAAAAAATTGGTGTTATGTTCGGTAATCCGGAAACAACACCCGGCGGACGAGCGCTTAAATTTTATTCATCTATGAGATTAGATATTAGACGCATAAGCATGATCAAAGCAGGGGATCAAGTGAAAGGATCCAGGACTAGAGTAAAAGTTGTAAAAAATAAAGTTGCCCCGCCATTTAGGCAAACTGAATTCGACATGATCCATGGTGAAGGAATACCAAAAAATGCATGCATTCTAGAAGCGGGTGTAGATTATCAAGTTGTTGACCGTGCAGGCACATGGTACATTTTTGGAAACGAACGTCTTGGACAAGGGCGTGAGAATGCACGCAAATTCCTAGATGCAAATCCTAATATTGCAGATGAAATTGAAACAAAGGTGAAAAATAAAGCATTTGGAATAAGTAAAGAAACCGTGGAAGAAAAAGAAGTAAATGAAGAAAAAAAGACCAAGACAAAGACATCAAAGGAAAAAGTATTGGCAAAAGCCGGGAAGTAAGCAGCAGGACTGTATGCCAAATCAAAAAAGGAAAAATTATGCGCATCGAAAGATTTGTTGTTGGACCATTGGAGACTAACTGTTATTTTTGTATTGATGAAAACTCTAAGGAATGTGTTGTTATTGATCCGGGTTATGACGGTGAAAAACTTATACGGTTTATCAAATCCGAAAATCTAACTGTAAAATATATTTTGAATACACACGGACATGGTGACCATATTGGCGCTAATCTTAAACTCAAAGAATTTACACATGCACCAATCTGTATACATAATGCTGATAAAGATTTTTTGATAGATTCTAACCAAAACCTTTCATCTCAATTTGGAGCAAGTATAATTTCACCAAAATGCGATATAACTTTATCTGAATCCACCGAACTAAAATTTGGTAATTACAAAATAAATGTACTTGAAACACCAGGTCATACGCTGGGATCAGTTTGTTTTATAATCGATGATATAATGTTTTCAGGAGATACTCTTTTCAAAGAATCAATCGGACGAACAGACCTTGTGCATTCTTCGCACCATAAAATGATCTCCAGCCTCAAAAAACTTTTGACACTTGAGATTGATTATAAAATCTTTCCGGGACATTTTGAGTCAACCACATTAGAACATGAACGAAGTAACAATTCTTTTCTTTAGGATAAAAAAACTCGATAGTGTCCAAAAAGTCATGAAAGAAACATGAAAGCAAGAAAGAGAGGGAAAATAAAAAAAGAGAACGAGAAATTCTATCTAAAGACATAAAAACACCTCAAATATAGAAATATTCCTTCCCAAAAGGGGAGGGTAACGACGAGAACAAAAAACCATGTAACAATTCTCGTCTATAAATAAAGTAAATATTAAAGGTATTGTCAAAGGTTTTGGACAGTACGCTAAACTTAGAGGAGAAAATCATGAAATTATCGATTGTGATTCCGGTTTATAACGAAGAAAATAGAATTCAAGATGCAATTCATGAAGTCTTAAATGCAGCTTATCCGGAAAATAAAGAACTTATTATTGTAAATGATGGCTCCACTGACAAGACACTCGAGAAATTGGAAATGTTTAAAGATAATCCAAATATCAAAATAATCAATCAGCCAAAAAACATGGGAAAAGGCGCAGCCTTGCGAACCGGATTTGAAAATGTGACAGGTGATATTGCAATCATACAAGATTCTGACCTTGAGTATACTCCGTCGGACTATCCCAAACTTTTGGAACCAATTATAAAGGAACAAGCAGATGTTGTGTATGGATCAAGATTTCTTGGTGGTGGTGCACATAGAGTTTTGTATTTTTGGCATTATCTCGGCAATAAATTTCTTACCCTTTTATCTAACATGTTTACAAACTTTAACCTCACTGATATGGAAGTTTGCTATAAGGTTTTTAAAAAAGAGGTACTTCAAAAACTAAAGCTTAAACAAAACAGATTTGGATTTGAACCGGAAGTCACTGCAAAAATTGCAAAGCTCAAGTGTCGAGTATATGAAGTGCCGATTTCATATTATGGGCGTAGTTATGAGGAAGGGAAAAAAATAGGTCTCAAGGATGCGATCAAAGCTTTTTATTGTATTGTAAGGTATGGACTATTTAACTAAATTATAAGATTCTTTCCCAAAAACAACAAAAATTACGCAACTTGGAACCATTCAGAAATCGAAAATGCAGTGATATCAAAGAGTTTCAAAGTTCCAAGATCGTCTCCTAGGTGACCCCAGTTTCTAGTTTTTGCCATTTTCATCCTTACAAAAACCATTTTTCCCTTGATAATATTAGCTTTCTTGCATATAAAAAAATGTGTATCTTTTATCAATTTCAAAAAAACAAAACAAGAATAACGGACCAGGACTATCTCATTATAAAAAGTTAGAAATATATTCAATCACTTGTAAAACTACATTTTTTTTGATATTACAGATAACATGCAAAAACAATACAAAACAAATATTAAATCAAATATAGCGCCTGCAAAAACAGTCGCTTCTATTATTTTGAAAGAATTTACGACGTCAAAACAACCGATTATTATTGCAATCGGAGGACCCGGCGGTACTGGCAAATCTTCATTTGCAAACAAACTAACAACATATTTAAAGGACTCCGGAATTCTTACACTTGATGATTACAAAACATCTCGTAAATTTCGCAAAACAAAAAACCTGCATGGACCACATCCGAATGCAAATGATATCAATTTAATCTTGAAACACCTCGCAGCTATAAAAGAATCACAAAGCATTGACAAACCCATTTATAACCGCAAAACAGGAATTGCAGACAGTACTGAAGAATTTCAAGCCAAACACTTTATTATACTTGACGGCGAAATTTCAACATACGAGACATTTCACAAATTTGTAGATTTTTCGATTTTTATCGACTCAGACTGGAAAACGCAATTGAAAACAAGAATTGAACGCGACATAGAGAAACGCGGTTATGATAAAGAAAAAGCAATCACAACATTTTTAAACAGCAATATAAAAGAGTTCAATGAATTTGGAAAGAAAAGCAAAAACCGAGCAGATATACATCTTTTTTGCAAATCGAACTATAGACTTGTAATTGATTCCGTATCTAAATCTATCTATGAAAAGTACAAATCCAAACTTAACAAAAAAGTAAATCCATTCATAAAAATATTAGATATACCCATAAGGTACCTGCTGCAATTGAATCTATACTACACACGAAAGTTATTAAAGAAAACCAAAGACTCAAATTAACACTTGACGTGACTAACACAAACTCTTTCATACGAGGAATTTCACTCGTTCCTGCGTCACTTAAACAAATGTTACTCTTATGTTTTTTTAAATTCCTATATAACAAATTAGAAACTCACTTGGCTATTTTATGAGGTTATTTTAGACTATTAGTGGCTATTTGTAAGAGGTAATATTAAATCAATAACTTTCTTCTTTCCAAAAACAACCTATCAACATCTTTCGAACTATGTACTTCTTTTCCCAAGACTTCTTTCCATACTTGCGAATCTTCCATGCAAAAATATATAAATGCATCCTTATCATGTTTTTGAATTTGCCCTGCAACTTTTTTGAACATTCGAATCCTTTCATCCTTTAGGTAACGCATCTTTCCATCCAAACCTTTTATCATCTCCGCATATACTATCTTGCTTTCTGGATGACGAGTCTCAATGATTGATTTCAGATGAGGATTAAACCTCAATGTGCCCAAACTAATCCAAATGATTTTCTGGCTATCAATTTTTTGATAAATCTTTCGAACCACTTCGCTATACGCCTGTTCCCAACCTTCAAAATATATTATTGGATCAAAATGCAGTCCTATCCAATATCCTCTATCTGCACATTTTTTGGCAGCTTCCAATCGCTCATCCAATGATGCTGTCAGGTGTTCGTTAACATCCATAACCTTCTGCGGATTCACAGACCAACTTACCACCTCATGACCCGTAGGTACTCTTTCTAATAAATTATCAACCTTATCATGCTTAGTTTTAAATTCAATAAGATAATTTTTAAATTTCTTTGACAAATAATCTGCAATCTCCCGGCTGTAATTTATGTACTTATCGAGATAGAGTGAATCTGCATACTCACCTGTTCCAATGCGAAATAACTTATCTGGATATTTACTCAAAACACTATCAAGCTCACGGAACAGTTTATCAAAGTTTACATAAAAAATTGTTGCTGGAAAATTTTGATATTGCTGTAGATAGCAATATGAACAATCAAATGGACATCCTACTGCCAATTCAACTACAAAATAGCAGCAACAGATATATTTCGGAGTACCAGGACATGCTTTGATAAATGCACCT
>JBHPKP010000006.1:0-42754 GCA_042566505.1 bacterium
AAAATACCAGTTAAAAAAATATTTGATTTAACGCCTACGAAAATTAAGACATTAGGACAGGCCATTTTATTGTTTCTTGGTATGGCAATTGTAGGAATTATTGTTTCTGTACTGATTAGTTGGGTCATTATAATATCGATAGGTAAAAAAGCGGGTATTATAGGAAAAAAAAGAGCTTCTTTAATAGAAGTGAATATTAAGACAGGAGAAAAAATATCGAGATTACCTTATATGTCGAAAGATGGAAGATATTCTCGAGATAATAGAAGGATTGTTTATTTACAATATAGTGAAGATAATTTCAAATTTCCATCAATCAATATATATGATATTGAAACGCAAAAAAATAGAGAAATTGTTCCTTTTGGAGAAAATACATGCCCCACTTGGTATAAGAATAATAAGTCAATTCTTTTTGTAAAAAAGGAAGCAGAATATTATGATTTGTGGACAGTGCATACTGATTCAAATATTCATGTAAGATTGACTAATGATAGTGCTGTCGAAGCCTATCCATCTGTTTCTCCTGATGGGAAATGGATTGCTTTTACTCAAACTAAAAAGATTTTTGACTCAGATAAAAACACTATGAGAGAGACTAAATATCTTGTACTTATGCCTATAGATGGGAAAGGAAAAAGAATTTTACTAAAAGATGTTATTTCTGAACAAGTAGGATGGTTTCCTGATTCAAAAAGAATAGGAGTTGCTAAAATTGGAAGTTTCTTAATCGTTAATATAGAAGGAACTTTAGAAGAAGAGATTTCGATTGGAAAAGATTCTATCGTGCAATCTATTGTTATTAATCCTGTTGATGAATCTAGCATATTTTTAGAAGAAGGTATAATTTCACCTCAATTAAGTCTAATATCTTTAAAGACAAAAAAACGAGAAAAATTGCCTACAGATATAACTTTTCTATTCAACTCATATGTTTTCGATATATCAAAATATGGTAATAAAATTTTATATCAACAACTTGTAGAATCTATAGACTTCCCAATTAAAAATATTGCACCTCCAATTACAAAATCAGAACCTAAGCTAATTGAAACTGATAATAAAAAAATAGTTAAAAAACAAATACCTAACATGTTAAAGAGTTTTAAATCACCAATATCTCCAAAAAAGTTTGAAATAGGTAAAACATATATTGCAGATTCTAATATAATTGAGATGGATATTGGGAAAAAAACATCAAAGCGCATTATTAATAATGTGCTGTATAATTATCAATATTCTTCCGACAGTAAATCGATTATATATCTGTCTAAAGACGATAATGCTATGTATACATATAATTTTAATACAAAACAAAAAACAAATATTCTCCCGAGTGCTTTTACAATAGTGAATTATGCATGGGATAGTGAGCGTAATGTAGTTTTTTATTCACAATCAGTATTTAGAAATGGCAAAAAGCTTACTAGTATTCTTTCTTTTGATATTAACAACAAAAAATATAATAAATTAGCTAGTTTTGATTTTAATAGAAGACCTATTGGTGAATTTAAACTTTCTCCTGATGGGAAGTGGATTGCTTTTGCACTAGAAGCTGACTATACAAAAACAAAAACGCTTAAAGATGTTTATTTGCTTTCTGTTGATGGGGCTATACAACGGAAACTCGCTGAAGCTCTCAATGGTGGGATATCTTGGTTGGCAGATTCTAAAACTATAGTTTGTAGTCAGGATTATTTAAATTTGAGTTTTATTGATATTAATACTAAAGAGGTAAAAAAGTTATCTGTTGATTTACCATTCTCGATGGCAAATTTTGTTGCTGAACCTAAAGGATCAGGTTTTTATAGTATGCGAGCACATCCCAGCGATACAAATATTATTTTTTTCACATTGTCACATAGCCAAAAAGAAACTTGTAAATTATACCAATATCTAATTCAACCAGGAATAACTACTTGTATATTAGAAATAGAAGGAATTTCTTTTATTGATAGATTTGATATTTCCAAAGATGGGACAAAAATATTATTTAGTGAAAAAGTATTTAGAGAACAAGGTAAATAAAGGGATTTTATGCAAAAACCAACATGGCTTAGGAAAAAAATTGATTTGAATGCACTCCATGAGATGAAAAATTTATTGCGTGAGCATAATGTGAATACAGTATGTGAGCATGCATCATGCCCGAATATTGGTGAATGTTTTAAAGAAAAAACAGCGACATTTATGATAATGGGAAATGTCTGTACGAGAAATTGTTTTTTCTGTAATGTGAAACATGCCAATCCGAAACCATTAGATAATAATGAACCAAAAAATATTGCTGATGTTATTAAGAAACTAAAGCTAGATTATGTTGTGATTACATCTGTTACGCGTGATGATCTAAGTGATGGGGGATTAAATCATTTTGCGAAGGTTGTAAAAGAGATAAGTGGGGTTAAAATTGAGGTTTTGACGTCTGATTTTTATACTGGTGATAGATATGATAATTTGTTAAAATTCAAACTAAATATGCTTATTGAAAGTAATGTTTCGGTTTTTGGACATAATGTTGAAACTGTTCCAAGACTGTACAAATATGTACGCGCAAATTCAGATTATAAGCGTTCTTTAAATTTTTTAAAAACCGTTAAAGATTTAAACCCGAATCAAATAACAAAATCAGGTTTTATGCTTGGGCTTGGAGAAAAAGAAGTAGAGGTAATAGAAGTGCTTAAGGATTTACGAAAAGTATGTTGTGATGTTGTTGCCATTGGACAATATCTTGCACCATCGACAAAACATTACTCTGTTCAAAGGTTTATTGCGCCGGATGAATTTGTTAAGTATCAAAAACTTGCAAAAGATTTGGGATTCAAAGCTGTAGAATCTGGTCCGTATGTTCGAAGTTCATATAATGCGAAACATGCATTTGATGCATGTATAAAAAATATTTGAGGTGAAAAAAGTGGAGTCTTCAAGAAAAATAGCAAATCTTCCCCCGTATGTTTTTAATGAGATAAATAGATTAAAAAAAGAAGCATATGACAAAAAATTAGATGTGATTGATTTGGGTATGGGTAATCCTGATATGCCGACTCCTTCTCATATTATCGAACGGTTTTGTGATTCGGTTAGAAATCACCCTAATACTCACAAGTATCCGCAAGCAAAAGGTATGCCGCGTTTTAGGCGTGCAGTTTCAGACTGGTACAACAAACGTTTTGACGTAAAACTCGATCCTGAACATGAAGTGCTTACACTTATTGGTTCAAAGGAAGGTATTGCGCACATGTGTATGTCCTATCTTAATCCGGGTGATCTTGCGCTTGCAACTAATCCTGCATATCCTGTTCACTGGAATGGGATTTATTTATCTGATGCGCAGATTCATTTCATGCCGATAAATCCAAAGAATAATTTTTTACCTGAGCTTGATAAAGTCCCTGAGGAAATAGCTCGTCGTGCAAAGCTCATGTTTATAAACTATCCTAATAATCCGACTACTGCTGTTGTTGAGGATGTTTCATTTTTGAAGGAAGTCGTTAGGTTTGCAAAAAAGTACGATATTATAGTCTGTTATGATAATGCATATTCAGAGTTATGTTATGATGATTACGAGTCCCCATCATTTTTGCAGATTGAGGGTGCGCGTGATGTTGGTGTTGAGTTTCATAGCCTTTCAAAAACTTATAATATGGCTGGTTGGCGATTAGGTTTTGTAGTTGGTAATGCTGAAATTTTAAAACCACTTGAGAAACTAAAAAGTTACCTTGATTATGGAGTGTTTACCGCAATACAATTAGCAGGTGTTGCAGCTCTTGAAGGTTCACAGGAATGTGTGAAAGAGCAATGCAAAATATACCAAGAGAGGCGTGACAAATTTGTTGCGGGCCTGCATAAACTTGGATGGATGGTTCCAAAGCCAAAGGCAACTATGTACATTTGGGCATCGCTTCCTGATCAGTATAAGCACATGAAGTCACTAGATTTTTGCGAGCTTCTAATAAAAGAAACAGGCATTGCAGTTGCGCCGGGTATTGGATTTGGTGAGTATGGCGAAGGGTTTGTGAGGATGGCACTTGTGACGCATACAAATAGATTTCACGATGCATTATTAAGATTAAAGAAATTCTTAAAAGAGCCAAAGTGTAAATAAAATTTGAATGGAGTAAAAAAATGAAAACTATAAATATTGGAATTGTTGGGTTGGGAACAGTTGGAACAGGTGTGGTGAAAATTTTGAATAGAATATCGAAAGATGTGCAGCAAAAAGTTGGCGCAAAAATAAATATCAAAACTATTGTTACATTAGATAGATCAAGGACCAAAGAGGTTAATCTAAAAAATGTAAAAATATCAAAAAATTATAATGATATTTTAAATGATAAAGAAATAGACATTATAGTGGAATTAATCGGCGGATATGAGCCTGCACGCACAATGATAATAGATGCTTTAAGGGCAGGTAAACATGTGGTTACAGCGAACAAAGCTGTAATGGCAAAATACTGGGATGAAATTCATGCTCTCTCGATAAAAAAAGGATTGTTGGTTTATTTTGAAGCAAGTGTAGGCGGCGCTATTCCGATTATTCAAGGAATCAACGAAGGGTTAGCAGCAAATAAAATAAATGCAATACACGGAATACTAAATGGCACAACAAATTATATTCTTACAAAAATGCTTGAAGAACATACAACATTTGAGGATGCATTAAAGGATGCGCAAAGACTTGGTTTTGCAGAAGCGGATCCTACAATGGACGTGAAAGGAACGGATGCTGTACATAAGCTTGCGATTTTGGCGTCGATTGCATCGGGAAGTTCAATATCATTTAAGGATATTTATTCAGAGGGAATCGATAATATTGACGTGCAGGACGTTTTGTTTGCAAAGCACGAATTTGATTTAGTCCTAAAGCTTATAGCAATTATGAAACGGGAAAAAGATTCATTTGAGCTTAGAGTACATCCGACTTTAATTTCATCTGACCATCTTTTAGCGTCTGTGAAAAATGAATTCAACGCGGTTTTTGTAGACGGTGATGCAACGGGTAAAACTATGTTCTATGGAAAAGGTGCAGGTCAACTGCCGGCTGCAAGCGCTGTTACAAGCGATATTATTTATGTTGCACGCCATATTGCAAATGATACAGCAGGTATGCTGCCATTGATTGCATATGATAAAGAGAAAAAAGTAAAAATAAATTCAATAAATGACATAGAGTCAAAGTATTATTTAAGATTTACAGTAGTCGATAAACCGGGTGTTATAGCAAAAATTGCAGGTGTACTTGGAAAAAATAATGTTTCAATTGAATCATTTGTGCAAAAAGCAAATATTAAAACCAAAGTGCCGGTTATCATGACAACTCACACTGCAAACGAAAAAAATATTAGAAAAGCTTTAAGTGAAATTAATAGACTAAGTTTTATTAAAGCAAAAACAGTTTTATTAAGGATTGAAGAGGTTTAGATGAAAATATACGAATACAAAGGTTTAATTGATAGATACCAAAAGTATCTTCCTGTTAATGAGAACACTCCTATTGTGACTTTGCATGAGGGCAATACTCCGCTTATTAGAGCATTGAATCTCGAAAAAGTTTTGGGGATTGCTGAACTATATTTAAAATACGAGGGAATGAATCCTACAGGGTCATTTAAAGATCGTGGAATGACAATGGCGATTTCAAAGGCAGCTGAAGATGGTGTAAAAGCTGTAATATGTGCTTCAACCGGGAATACATCAGCATCAGCAGCAGCATATGCTGCAAAGTATGGATTGAAATGTGTAGTTGTGATTCCTGAGGGAAATATTGCACTTGGTAAACTTTCACAGGCTTTGGTTCATGGTGCGCAGGTCATTGCAATTAATGGAAATTTTGATGAGGCATTAAATCTTGTAAAAGATATTACGGAAAAATATCCGGTTGTGCTTGTAAATTCACTTAACCCATTTCGCATTGAAGGACAAAAGACCGGTGCATTTGAGATTATTGATGTTTTGGGCAATGCACCTGATTATCATTTTATGCCGGTTGGTAATGCCGGGAATATTACAGCCTATTGGAAAGGTTATAATGAATATATTGAATTTGGAAAGAGCTTGCCAAAGATGATGGGTTTTCAGGCAGAAGGGTCTGCTCCGATAGTTCGTGGGCATGTGGTAGAAAAACCTGAAACAGTTGCTACCGCAATACGTATTGGCAATCCTGCAAGTTGGAAGCAAGCGGAAGCTGCTCGTGATGAGTCTGGCGGTGTAATAGATATGGTATCTGACGATGAGATACTCGCAGCATACAAACTTTTGGCAAAAACCGAAGGTGTTTTTTGTGAGCCTGCGTCTGCAAGCAGCATAGCTGGTCTGAAAAAATATATAGAAAAAGGGTTTTTTGCAGGCCAAGATTTAACCGGAAAAAAAATTGTTTGTATTTTGACAGGTCATGGATTGAAGGATCCTGATAATGCAATAAAAATATCAAGTGCTGTGCAGTCTATTGATGGAAAGTTGGATGCACTTGTTAAAACAATGGGATTATGAATATATACAAATTAAGAAATAAATTTTAATTTTAGGATAAAACTAACATGGCTAATGAAAGAAAAACTGAAAATATAATTAGAAACAAGCTAAGAAAATTAGGTTATTTTGATGATTCTGAAATAATTGTTGAAGAACAAAAAAGTGATAATTCTGTAATTACAAAACTTTTTGCAAAAGCTAGCAAATCAGGAAACGGCACCGGTTATCCGGAATTTATCATTCGTTCTCACAATTCAGATGTCTTAATAGTAGTTGAATGTAAAGCTAATATTCTTTTTCATGAAAGCCAAAGCAAAGATAAGCCAAAAGATTATGCTGTTGATGGTGTACTGCATTATGCAAGTTTTTTAAAAGATAATTTCCATATTATAGCAATAGGTGCTAGTGGGGCTGAAGATAATTATAGAATTTCAACTTATCAATGGAATAAGGCTGAAAAAAGATTTTTGTTTAGAAAGTTTTTTGACTTGCAAAAATATGAGGATTATTATGAAATTTTCCATTTAAAAGATAATGTAGTTCTTACAGAAGAAGATTTGATGCAATATGCAAAAAAGTTACATGATCAAATGAGAGATGAAGCAAAACTAAAAGAATCGGAAAAACCATTATTAGTAGCAGCTCTTTTATTGGCCTTGGATAATGATGATTTTATAAGAGAATTACCAACAATTCAAAATTCTAAAAAACTTGCTATAAGGATTATTGAATCTATACAAGAATCATTAGAAGATTCCGGAATTTTAAAATCAAAAATAGATACGTTAGTTAGAGAATTTGCTTTTATAAAAACACATACATATTTAACAAGTGGAAAAATAGACCATCAGAATCCAAGTCATAACAATAATTCGTTGCATAAATTTTTGGTAGATATACGAAGTAAAGTATATCCTTTTGTAAAAAAAGTAAACAATATTGACATTATTGGTAAATTTTATTCCGAATTCTTGAGATATACTGGTGGAGATGGTAAAGGTTTGGGTATAGTTCTAACTCCAACTCATATTACAGAGCTTTTTTGTGATTTAGCAGAAGTAAATAAAAATTCTAAAGTTTTGGATATTTGTACGGGTACAGGTGGATTTTTAATTTCAGCAATGAAAAAGATGATTGAAAACGATCCAACTGTGGCGGAAATTGATAATATATATAAAAATAGTCTTGTAGGAATAGAAACGCAAACAAATATGTTTGCGTTAGCTGTGGCTAATATGATTATTCGTGGAGACGGAAAAACTAATTTATCCCAAGCGAATTGTTTTGATATAAAAACTGCAGAATTGCAAAAATTCGGATGTAATGTTGGTCTTATTAATCCGCCGTATTCGCAGAAAAAAAAAGGAGAAATGGAATTACTTTTTGTAAAAAAATTGCTTGATTCTCTTGTGGTTGGAGGTATTGGAGTTGCAATTATTCCTCAATCAACAGTAATGTCTAGTAAAACAAATAATAATTTGAAAAATGAGATACTCAAATATCATACAATTAAGGCTGTTGTGAGTATGCCTGATGAACTTTTTTATCCAACAAATACAGTTACTTGTATTGTAGTGTTTGAGGCGCATAAACCACATAATAAAAACAAAAAAACATGGTTTGGTTATTTTAAAAATGATGGATTTGAAAAAGTTAGAAATGATTATAATGCAAAAATTAAAAATTATTGGTTAGATTCTTTTTATAATAATAAAGAGTTTCCAGGTTTTTCAGTTCTGCAAGAAGTTGATGGTAATGATGAATGGTTAGTAGAGGCATATTTGGATACAGATTATGAAAAATTAAACAATAGTTTTTTTATAAAATCATTGAAGGATTATGTAACTTATAAATTTTATAATGAGTTAACTGATATTGCTTCAAATAAAAGTTTTGATGATAGGTTTATTGAATTGAAAATACATCATTGGCAAGAATTTAAAATAGAAGATTTGTTTGAAGTGGTAGGAAGCAAGACAACACCAAAAAGACAATTAGAGGAATTTGGCAGAGGTAAATATCCATATATAACTACTCAAACTGTAAATAATGGTGTAGAAAATTTTTATGCTCATTTTACGGACACAGGAAACGTTTTGGTTATAGATTCTGCTGTAAAAGGTTATTGTTCATATCAAAGAGATAATTTTTCGGCAAGTGATCATGTTGAAAAATTGATACCTAAATTTGAAATGAATACTTATATTGCTTTATTTTTACAAACAATTATTAATTTAGAGCAATTTCGCTATTCCTATGGTCGTAAATATAATCAAGAAAGGATTCGTAAGACCAAGATAAAACTTCCTTTCAAAAACAAACAACCTAATTGGCAATTTATGCAAGAATATATTAAGTCTTTACCTTATTCAGCGAGACTATAGATAATGATAAAAATTATTACGGAGTTATTCTAATGTACATAGGCATAATTTCTGATACTCATGATAATCTTAATTTAATTAAAAAAGCAGTTGAGGTATTCAATACGGAAAAAATTGGTCTTTTGCTTCATGCAGGGGATTTTGTTTCACCATTTACTGCTTCTGTTTTTAAAAAATTGAATTGTCCGATGTTTGGTGTTTTTGGAAATAATGACGGAGATAAATTACTTTTAAAAGATCAGTTTAAAAATATTGCAGAGCTGTATGTTGGGATAATGGAAAAAGAAATTAATGGTAGAAAAATTGCCATGATGCATGAACCAAAATTTTTAAAGTCATTGGATAAAGCAAGAGAATATAATTTAGTAGTTTATGGTCACACACATCAAAAAAATATTAAAAAAGATAATAATTTTTTAATGATAAATCCGGGTGAATGTTCAGGCTATTTAACTAACAAAGCATCAATTGCTTTTTGCGATTTGAAAACAATGGATGCAGAAATTAGAGATATTTGAAAGACAGTTTATTTTTTATAGGAAATAGGTGGGTAATAAAATCATGAAAAAAATTGCTATATATCCGGGAAGTTTTGACCCTATCACATTTGGTCATATCGATATTATTAAACGTGCACTTGCGATTTTCCCTGAAGTTGTAGTTGCAATTGTTAATAACCCGAACAAAAAAACATTATTTACAGTAGCTGAACGCGAAGAAATGTTGCAAAAGGTTTTGGATGATTTCGGAAGAATTAAGATTGAGTCATTTGATGGTTTGTTAGTTGATTTCTTAACAAGATATGGTTCACATCTTGTTATAAGAGGTCTTCGCGCAATAAGTGATCTTGAATATGAGTTTCAGATGGCGCATACCAATAGACAGCTTATGCCAGATCTTGAGACTATATTTCTTATGCCTAGTGAAGAATATACATATTTGAGTTCAAGTGTGGTGAAAGAAGTGGCAAGATTAAAAGGTGATACAAGGCATTTTGTTCCCGGTGAGGTTTGTGAAGTATTGAAAAAGAAATTTTTAAAATAATTAGAAATTGAGAGGATTAATAAAATGGCAGTGTTAAAGGTATTAATTGAAAAAGCAAAAAAGAATCCAAAGACTATTGTTTATCCTGAGGGGGAGGATATTCGTATACTAAAGGCTGCAGATAAGATGCTGCATATTGAGAATTTATTAGATAAGGCTATACTTTTGGGTGATGTTGAAAAGATTAAAGCAAACGCAAAAAATAATGGAATTAATCTGACAGGTTGTGAAATAATTGATCCGCAAGTAAGTGATAAAGTTGAAACATTTGCAGAGCAGTTTTTTGAAATTAGAAAGCATAAAGGTATATCAATCAATGATGCAAAATCTGAGGTGCAGAAAAATTTGATATTTGCGGGCATGTGTGTTAGAACTGGTTATGCGCATGGATTTGTTGGCGGATGTGTGAGTACAACAGGCGATACAGTACGAGCAGTTTTGCATACAATCGGTTTAAGAAAAGATGTTTCAACATTATCTAGTTTTTTTATAATGGATGTTCCGGATACTAATTATGGAGATGATGGATTATTTTTATTTGCAGATTGTGGAGTGATTATTGAGCCTTCTCCTCGTCAGCTTGCAAATATAACATATCTTACTTCAGATGCTTATAGATCGCTCTTTTCAAAAAAAGCAAGATGTGCACTTCTTTCATATTCTACAAAAGGGAGTGCAGCGGGTGAATCAGTAGACAAAATACATAAAGCGTTAGAAATCCTTGATCAAAAATATTCGGAAGTGGTTGTTGATGGCGAAATGCAACTGGATGCTGCAATTGTGCCGGAAGTTGCAAAGATTAAGATGGGTGATAGCCAAGTGGCAGGCAAAGCAAATGTTTTAATTTTTCCGGATTTGTCGAGTGGTAACATTGCTTATAAACTAATTCAAAGATTGGCAAAGGCTGAGGCAACAGGTCCGATTTTAACAGGAACTGCGCAGCCGGCAAATGATTTGTCACGAGGATGCGATGTGCAAGATATAATAAATGTGACAGTTGTAACGTTGCTGCAGTAATTAAAAATTAATTTATTGGAGAATATTGTCATGGAACAAAAGAATGAAAGGGTCCCAAAACATCTGAATAAGAAATTAGGTAAATTTCTAGTTGATGAAGGTATTATCACGGCCCCTCAGTTAAGTGAAGCATTGGAAATGCAAAAAGTTCGGGGTGGTAAACTAGGAGAAATTCTAATTATGGAAGGAATTGTTGACGAAGATACAATTCTTTCTGCGTTAGGTCGTCAATATAATATGGAATATATTGATTTGGATAAATATGAAGAGATAGGTGAAGCAGTTTTAAGTTTGATTCCTGAGTCTGTTGTTCGGCGTAGACTTGTTATGCCGGTTATAAGAGAAAAAAATGTTTTAACAATTGCTATAAGTGATCCTTTGAATATTTTTGCACGTGATGATTTGAAACTAATTACGGGTTATGAAATTAAAATGGCAATTTGTTCGGAACAAAAATTAAGAAAAGCAATTGAAAATTTTTACAATACACCGCAATCAAAAGAGGAGCTGATTGAAAGTATTATAAAAGAAGAAATTTCGGATATTGATTTCACAACTCCGAAAGATGAAAGTTTAGATTTTGTTAATCTTGAGAATTTGGCTAGTAAGGCACCGGTTGTGAAAATTGTGAATATTGTCTTGGAATCTGCATTGGAAAAAGGGGCATCTGATATTCATTTAGAACCTTTTGAGAAACGAATTAGGGTTAGGTATAGAGTAGATGGTGTACTTATTGAGCAACCAGTGATTCCAAGGGTTATCTATAATGGTGTAGTCTCGAGGATAAAGATTTTAGCTGCATTAGATATTTCTGAACGAAGGCTGCCGCAAGATGGTCGTATAAAAATTGAAGTAAGAAATAAAAAAGTTGAACTTCGTGTATCTACAATTCCTACACAATTTGGTGAAAAAGTTGTTATTAGGCTTTTAGATCCTTCAAACCTAAATATTAATCTTTCGCAGCTTGGATTTGAAGAAGCTACTTTAAATTTGTTTGAAAAAAATATAAAAATGCCGCACGGGATAATTTTAATAACAGGTCCTACAGGATCCGGAAAAACTACAACTTTGTATTCTGCAATCAGTATATTAAATGATGTTGATAAAAATATTATTACTTTAGAGGATCCGGTTGAATTTAATTTGGATGGGGTAAACCAGGTACAGGTTCAGTCCGAGATAGGAATGGATTTTAAAAGGGGGCTTAGGTCTTTTTTAAGACAAGATCCGGATATTATCCTAGTTGGCGAAACTCGCGATACGGAAACTGCTGAAATTGCAATCAATGCAGCATTAACCGGTCACTT
This sequence comes from bacterium, assembly GCA_042566505.1. GTDB lineage: Bacteria > RUG730 > RUG730 > JBDRED01 > JBHPKP01 > JBHPKP01. The sequence continues at coordinate 12,227 of JBHPKP010000006.1, forward strand.
GGTGTTTTCTACGCTCCACACAAATAATGCAGTTGGTGCTATTGTACGTTTAATGAATATGGGAGTGGAACCTTTTCTAATAGCGTCTTCTTTAATAATGGTTTTAGCCCAAAGGTTGGTTCGAAAAATTTGTACAAAGTGTAAAACATCTTATACCCTTCCAATAAGCGTATTAAATGAAAATGGTATTTATCTTGATAAAAACTATGTAGATAATGGACAGGTTAAATTGTATAGAGGTGAAGGTTGTTCTGTATGCGGCGATAGCGGCTTTAAAGGACGCGATGGGATATATGAAATTATTCAAGTAACAAAAGATATCAAAGAGTTAATAGCCAGAGGTGCTGATGAGTATGAAATAACTGAAGCTGCAAAACAAAAAGGGACAAAGTTCCTAAGAGAGTTAGCTATCGGAAAAATGTTAGAGGGGATGACAACTTTGGAGGAAGTTCTTAGGGTTACTAAGTAAGAATCTTAGGAGTATATCGTATGGGGCAATACAAGTATAGAGTTAGAACGCAAAAAGGCGAAATTTTAGAAGGAACTTTAGAAGCGCCAAATGAGCGTGTAGTTATGGACAAGATTAAATCACAAAACTTGGTTTTATTGAATTTAGAAGAACTTTCCGGCGGAAACTTTTTAACTTATCTTTCGAAATTTAAAAAACGAGCAAAACAAAAAGATATTGTTTTGTTTAGTAGGCAGCTTTCCACACTTATAAGTGCAGGTGTTCCGATCATTCAGAGTATGACTGTTATCCAAACTCAAATTGAAAATCCAAAATTTAGACTTGTTGTCAGAAAGATGAAAGATGATATAGAAAGTGGTATGTCAATTTCTGATTCTATGGCTCAATTTGATGATGTGTTTTCAGAGTTATATATTAGCATGATCCATGCAGGAGAAGTTGGTGGTATATTAGATGCAATTTTGGGGAGACTTGCAAATTATTTGGAAGCAAGTCAGGAGATGAAAAGCAAAGTGAAAGGTGCGCTGGTATATCCGGCTATAGTGAGTGTTGTGGCAGCAAGTGCAACAATATTTTTGCTTACTGTGGTTATTCCTTCATTTGAAGAAATGTTTGTAAGCATGGGCGGGGAACTTCCTCTTCCTACACAGATGCTGCTTGATTTTAGTGAGTTTATGAAAAGCTATGTATGGGTATTTTTGGTAATTATTGGAGCTTCTATTGCCGGACTTAGACATTACTACAAGAACACAAAAGAAGGTAGATTGAAAATTGATGGATATATACTTAAATTACCTTTATTTGGGCTTTTGTTAAAAAAAGTAGCGGTTGCAAAATTTGCGCGAACTTTAGGTACTCTTTTAAAAAGTGGGGTAGTTATACTACAGGCAATGGAAACAGTTGCAAAAACATCCGGGAATAAAGTAATTGAAGAAATAATTATGGGTGCGCGTACAAATATTCGTGAAGGTGAGAGAATCGCAGAACCTTTAAGAAAAAGCGGAGTATTTCCTCCAATGGTTTCAGCTATGATTTCTATTGGTGAAGAAACAGGTAAGTTGGATGATATGCTTGAGAAAATATCGGATTTTTACGATAAAGAAGTTAGTACGGCTATTGCGGCACTTTTGGCTATGATAGAGCCATTGATTATAGTTGTTATGGGTATAGTGCTTGGTGGTATAATTATTGCAATGCTGCTTCCAATGTTTGAGATGAGTTCACTGGCAGGTGGTTGATTTAATGACAAATTACATCTGCTTTATGAGTACAGGCGAATTACACTCGCTTCGCGAGTACAGGCGAATTACGAATAAATTATGAAAATATTAACAGTACTTCTAATATCACTTCTTTTATTTAATTCAGGTTGTTTTATTTTGAATATTAAGAATTCTGTGGTTGGGACACCGGTGCATCATTTGGATTCATCTGAAAATGTGCAGGTTAGGTTTTTTGATGCTGGTTATAGCGGGGATGTTTTTGATAGAGTTCTTGAATGGTTGAAGAAACAAAATGAAGTTAGTGTTTATAAAAAAAAGTATCCAAATAAAATATATGCTCGAGGATTTGGCAGCATATATCTACATTGTATTGATACGACTGAAGTGGGTTTTTATTTTGAAAATATTTCAGATGGGAAATTGCAGGTTAAAATTACTTCTTTGAATTATGAGTTGGCTGAATTTTTGATGGAAGAAAAAATTACGCCATTAATAAATAATTTCAATCCTTCCGAAAATTAATATCTTAGAAAATAAAGTACAAATATCAATAATCCTAAAATAATCCTATACCATGCGAATATTTTAAAGCTATGGTTTTTTATATAGTGAAGCAAAAAGTGTATTGCTAAGAAACCTGTAATCATGGAAACAAATATTCCGAGTGCTAAATGGTTATTGTTCGAGCTTATACCTGTTTTAAAAATATCAAAAGAATGTAAAATACCTGCACCAAGGATAATCGGTGCAGCTAAATAAAATGAGAATCTTGCAGATGCTCCTCTTTTGAAACCAAATAGGAGTGCAGCTGATATGGTTATTCCGGATCTGGATGTTCCCGGTATTAGTGCAATCATTTGAAAGAGTCCAATGGAAATTGCACTTTTAAAAGTGAGATTATCGATTGAAAGTATTTTTTTTCCGATCTTATCTGAATATACAAGCAACAGTGAGATTAGGATTAAGAAACTAGCTATAATTAATGGATGTCTAAGATGTTCCTCAATGAAATCATCAAAGAAGAAACCAGCTAAAGCTGCAGGGATTGTTGCAAAAAATACTAACCATGCAGTTTTTGCGTGTATGTTATAAAAAGGTTTTTTGAGAGCAATGCCTTTAAAAAAAGATATTAGTAAAATGGTGAAGTCTCGACGGAAATAGAATAAAATTGCAATGGTTGTGCCAATATGAAGTGCAATATCCAGATTTATATCATGTTTTGGAAATTTGAAAATCCATGGAACAATTAATAGATGAGCAGATGAACTGATAGGTAAAAATTCTGTTAAGCCTTGTATTATGCTTAGTAGGATTGTTTCAAATATATTCATAATGCGTGTTATTGTAATATAGGCTTATTGAATAGTCAAATATTGGGATATTTACTTTTTTCTAGCCTCGGAAAAATCGTTTTGTTATACTCTAACAATAGAATAAATCACTAATAAAAATACAAAGGCTTTGATGTGAAAAAAATAAATGTCTTAGCATTATTCTTACCAGAATTAAAAAACCTTCTTAGAGAAAAATCGTTTGTACAGGTAAAGGAATTACTTGTGCGTATTCATGCTATGGATCTTGCTGAAGGTTTTTTAAATTTTTCTGAACATGAAAAAATATTTATTTTTAGGCTGCTCGATAGTGAAAAAGCACTAGAGCTTTTCGAAAGTCTAAGATTTGAAGACCAATCTTTTCTGCTTAATAATTTAGCAAATCAAGAAATATCACAAATACTTAATGAAATGGCATCGGACGAACGAGTTGACCTTTTTCAAGAGTTATCACCCAAAGTAGTGAACAAATTTTTCTCACTTATGAGAAAAGAAGAGGTTGACGATGTAAAGACTCTGATTGAATATCCGGACGGTACAGCGGGAAGTGTGATGACAACTGAAGTTGTTATTTTGAAACCTGATATGAATTGTCGTGATGCGCTTTTGAAGCTGCAGCAGGAACAAAAAGCGGGAACTTCAGAGCATATTTATGTTAGTTATGTGATCAATGATAAAAAACGTTTGATAGGAGCAGTTGACTTGCAAGATATTGTTATAGCTTCTCCTCATACTACAATAAAAGATGTTATGACAAGTATTGAAGCTATAAAAGTTTATGATGAAACAGATACGCAAGAGGTTGCAAAACTATTTTCTAAATATGATTTAATCAATGTGCCGGTTGTAAATGCAAATAAAGAATTTATGGGTGTGGTAGTTTTTGACGATATTGTTGACTTGATACAAAATGAGAGTACTAAAGAAATATATGAGCTTGGTAAAATGCATATTGAAGAGGGCGAAGATATTAAATACAAGAATGTGACAGGCTTTGGGCTTTTGAAAAGACGAGCAGGTTGGCTCTTATTTCTTTTGGTTTTTGATTTTTTGACAGGTACAGTATTAAAATCATTCGAACATGCATTAAGTAGTGTTGTGGCATTATCCTTTTTTATCCCAATGCTTTTAGATACAGGTGGTAATGCAGGTGCGCAGGTTAGTGTGACGATAATTAGAGGATTGGCAATTGGTGATGTTGATGATAATAATGTTTGGGAAATAATAAAAAAGGAAACAATAGCAGCAATATGTATGTCGGTTTTTGTGGGACTTGTTGCATCGCTTAGAGCATATTTATTGCAAGGCGATCCAATGGTTGCGCTTGTTGTTGGTTCAACTATGAGCTTAATTGTTTTGCTCGCTGTATCAACCGGGATATTTCTTCCTCTTTTTTCAAAAAGAATTGGACTGGATCCAGCTGTATTGGCAGGCCCAATTACAACAAGTGTAGTCGATATAATTGGGCTTATTATTTATTTTAACATTGCAATAAGATTGATACCAGCGTTGGGAAGTTAGTATGAAAAGCAAAATTACAAAAAAAGGTTTTACTTATATTGAAGTTATACTAGCAATGACTATTCTTTCTTATCTTATACTTGCTTTTAGCAATGTATTTGTGAATGGAATTATAGTTTCAAAAAATATGCAATACAAAACAATAGCTTCAAATTTAGCGCAAGATGATTTGGAAAAAATCAGAAGTTATTCTTATGTAAATGTGTCATCGACAACTTATGAAAATACAATTCAGAATAAACTTTTTTCAGTTTCCAGGGGCGTTACTGAAATTACTGCAGATGAACTAAAGCAAGTGAGTGTAAGTGTTGAGTGGCAAGAAGGTGCCAACACTAAGGATGTTTCTGCTGCTACATTAATTTCAAAATATCAGTGAGGTGATATTTATGAAAAAATCAAATAAGAAATTCAACATATTTAATCAAAATAAGGGATTCTCTCTGCCTCTTGTTATTTTTTTGGCGGTTGTTGCAGTTGTTTTATCAAGATCTGTTGTTCTAATCCTCGATCGTGAGGTGAAGGATAATATGATAGTGTCGGAAAGTAATAGGGCAATATATATTGCAGAGGCTGGTGTGCATAAAGCTATAAGTAAAATCGCTTCAGGGGATACAAGTTATACTGGAGAGAGTAATACAGTTTTTGATACAGGTATGTTTACGGTGCTTGTTAGTACAATGTCAAACTCTAAATATAATATTTTGTCAATGGGATATATCCCGAATAGTACAAGTCCTAGATATAAAAAAAGGGTAAGAGCTATATTTTACTATGATACTGGCGGGTATAGTCAGGATCCAATATTTTTAAATTATGCATTAGCTAGTAAGAGTGATACAACTATCAAAAATGTTGCAGTTATTAATTCATCTGTTGCTGAAAAAACAGGTGATATTCGTTCAAATGGGAATATGCTTTTGGAACATTTCGCGTTTGTTAGCGGCGATGCAGATGCAGGAGGGGTGATTACAAAACAAGATTCATCCTTTATATTTGGAGACGAAACAGAGGGTGTTCCAAGTATAGATTTTCCTGTGATTGATACAACTTATTATCAGTCAGTTGCACAAGCCGGAGGAACTTTTACAGGTGACAAAAGTTATACAACCGGAATTCATGATTTAGGACCCTTATATATTGATGGAAATTTAACTATAGAAACCGAAAGCGAAGTGAATTTAACAGGGGATGTATACGTAACAGGGAATGTTGTTATTCGAGATGAAGCGAAGTTAAAAGGTTTAAATTTGCTTTTTAGTGAAGGAACTATATTAGTGAGTGATTATTCGGACGTAGGTGAGGTGGATGCACTTGGTAGTATAGGTCTTATGACAACAGATGGTTCGAGTAATGCAGTAATAATAGAGCAAGTAGCAGAAGTAGATAATGTAGTTATTTATGCGCCAAATGGTGAAATTACAGTAAAGGATTTTTCTAAGATAAAAGGTGCTTTAGTGGGAAATATAATTAAAGTAAAAAATTTCACCAAGGTGAGTTTTCAAGATACAGGTAGTAATTTAAATTTGCCGGGCAGCAGTGTTGATGCAGGTGGTCCATTTTCGATTGATTCGGCTATACTTTTATGGCAAGAAGAACCTATTTAATTATTCATTTAGAAGGAGATTATTAAATGAGAAAAATGTTAAAAACTTTATTAAATAAATCCGGTTATGCAATGCCGCTTGTTATTTTTATTTTCATTGTATCTGCAATCTTAGCTAGAGGTGTTGTGTATGTAGTTAACCGGGAAGTTACAGATGGAATGAAATCATTTGAAAAAGATAAAGCATTATATATTGCGGAAGCAGGCGCGCATAAAGCAATGAGTTTTATTAGTACAAGTTCAACAACCTATACAGGGGAATCGGATACTTCTTTTGGAAGCGGTGTTTTTACTGTTTCCATATCTACCGGAGCTGATTCGATGTATTACATTACTTCAACAGGTTACATTCCAAACAGCGTAAGTCCTAAATACCAAAATACTTTAAATGTTAGTTTTTTTTATAATCCTGATCCATATATTCAAGATGACATTTTTACAAAATATGCAGCAGTTTCTAGTGGCGATATTGTTCTGTCAAATTCATCACAGGTTACTTCTACGGAGTATCCGGGACAAGGTTCAATAATGACAAATGGTAATATTACACTTGAAAATTCAGCAATATTGGATGGTGACGCAAATGCTATGGGTACTATAACTGTAGATGGAAGTTCGGATGTGACAGGTGATGAGAATACAGGTGTGGATCCAGTTGAATTACCTGCGATTGATACTGCATATTATACTGCAAGTGCACAGGAAGGCGGGACTCATTCCGGAAATCTTACGTATACAGAGGAAACTATTAATCTTGGTCCTTTATATATCGATGGTGATTTGACAATAACAGGGACTTCAAATGTTACTTTAATAGGTGACTTATATGTTACCGGAAATATAACAGTTAGTAATTCAGCAATGTTAAATGGGGAAGCTGTTGTATGCGGGGAAGGAAATATTCTTTTTACAAATAATACCGGAATAGGATTGGTGAGTGGATATGCAGCATTTATGACAACAAGTTCAAGTGTTGAGTCTATAAAATTTAAAAATTCTACAGAAGTTATTGAAGGCTTGTTTTATGCGCCAAATGGAGGAATAGACATTGATAATTCTGCTATTGTTAGAGGTGTAATTGCAGCTCAAGTTATAAATTTAAATAATACGGCACGAGTTGATTTTAAACCTGTTTCTGCTGACTTGAAATTACCGGGCAGTCAGGATAATACTTTAGGTGTTGGTGGAGCTAGTAGAATTATTTCATGGAAAGCATCATAAGGAAATAGTTATTATGAAACAATATTTTAAAAAAATAGCCAATGAATCCGGTTTTGCAATGCCTCTTATGATATATGTTTTATTAGTTGGGGTGGTTTTGTCAAATGCTGTTGCTTATATTGTTGGACGAGAGGTTGCTGATCAGGTTCGAATGCTTGAAAATAATAAAGCAATGTATATTGCTGAAGCCGGGGTTCATAAGTCTATGAGTATTATTAGCATCGGGAGTACTAGTTATGTCGGCGAATCTGATACTAGTTTTGGCAGCGGCGTTTTTACAGTTAGTGTAAGTACCGGTCCTAATTGCATGTATTATATTAATTCAACAGGATATATTCCTGACACTTCAAATCCAAGATTTCAAAGTAGTTTGAGTGTGGAGTTTTATTGTATTACCGATCCATATACTCAACCTGATATATTTAAAGATTATGTTGTAGTTTGTGATGGTGATATATCAATGTCAAATAATTCAACTATAACTTGTGATGATGATCCCGGTAATGCGTCTTTGATGACAAATGGCAATCTTGACATGATAAATTCAGCGGTTGTGAATGGTAATGCAAGTGTTGCAGGGACAATAACTACTGATGGAGGATCAGCTGTTACGGGCGATGAAAATGTGGGAGTAGAAACTGTTAGTTTTCCGGCCATTGATAGCGCTGCTTATGCAGCAGATGCTCAGTTGGGAGGGAGTTATTCTGGGAATCTTTCTTATACAACCGGAAGTAATGATATTGGTCCGTTATATATTGATGGAGATCTGATTCTAACTAATACGGCAAATGTTACTTTAGTGGGCAACATTTATGTTACAGGCAGTATAACGGTAGAAAATGCAGCAACATTGAAGGGTGCTTATACTGTTTGTGGTGAAGGAACAATTTGTTTTAAGAATAATACAATTGTTGGGGAGGTAACTGACTTTGCAGTATTTTTAACTACAAGTACAGATCCGAAAGCAATTGAGTTTATAAATGGAACTGAGGTTATTGAAGGCTTGTTTTATGCGCCAAATGGGGGGATTGTTGTAGAGAATTCTGCATTTGTCAAAGGTGTTGTTGCTGCTGATACAGTTACTTTAAAAAACAATGCCAATGTTGATTTTATGCCGGTTCCAAATGATATACAAGTACCCGGTAGTATAGATAATCAAGCAGGTGACGGTTGCAGCGCTAATGGAATTATTTCATGGAAAGTAGTCTAAGTTTTGAAAATAAAGGTGAACAAATATGCGATTCTTTACAAAAAAATTTAAAGGCTTCACAATTGTTGAAATGATGATTGTGGTTGCGATTTTGGGAATTTTGGGAATTTCACTTACACGATATTTTAGAGATGTGTTTGTAAGTTGGGATGAAGCGTCCGATCAAATATTGGCTCAAAATCAAGCTAGAAATGCCGTATATGAGATGTCAAAATTTATAAGGCAATCTTCGAGTCCGGTTACCGCTTTAACACCGGCTGTTGGTACCACTTCGTATTCTGAATTATCATTTATATATGTTGGAACAGGCGGGAATACGAATATGAAATATTTCAAACAGAGTGACAAACTGTATAGAGTTAAAGGCGGTGTAACCAGCACTATTATTACTTCGGGTCTGCAGAGTATTTATTTTGCGCATGTCTCTAGTTATGTAGTTCATGTTGGAAATATAGTTGTCCAGCAGGATGATAAAGAAATTGTACTTGAGAAGTGGATTTACTTACGAAATAAATAGATTGAGTAATTATGTTAAATAAATTTTTTGATAAATATTTTTATTTAGCGCCGTTAATTTTGTTTTTGGGTATTGCTATTTGTTATTCGCACACTCTTTCCTATCCATTTTTGTGGGACGATGAAGTTATTGTTGTAAATAATCCTGCAATTAAACGCAGCGATGCAATTAAACACATATTTACAACTACTCTTTTTGGTGAAAAGGCTGAAAAAGGAACATTTTATCGTCCACTGCATGTTCTCTCCTATATAATCGACTATAAAATCTGGAAACTTAATCCATTAGGCTATCATATTTCCAATACACTTTTGCATCTAATGAATACATTTTTAGTTTTGGGTGTGTTTTTGCTGATAGGTGTTTCTCGGCGAGTTTCATTTTTTACAGCGCTCCTATTTGCTATTCATCCGGTTAATACGGAAACTGTAATTTATATTTCAGATCGAGGGGATCTTCTATTTACTTTTTTTTCACTTATATCGTTTGTTTTGTTTTTGAAAGCTGAAAAAATCAAATATTCATTTGCATGTTTAATTGCATTTTTGCTGGCTCTTTTTACAAAAGAAAGCGCGCTTGTTGTTCCTTTTATAATGGGACTTTATACAGTTACTATTTCAAAAAACAAAAAAAATCTTTATCCTGTTTTAAGTGTACTTTTAACTATTGCAAGTATATATATTGTTATTCAGTTAGGGTATACTCATGCAAAAACATCGCAGACTTTATCAACAATAGTATATGCAAGTTTTTGGCAAAGGCTTTTAACATTTCCGAGGATAATTTTTACATACCTTTACTTAATGGTAGTTCCTGTAAGATTGCACATGGAGTATTTATTTGTTGTAAAAAATATTCTTTCTATTCATTTTTGGTATAGCATGATTTTTTTAGGTGTAATATCATTTGTTGCTGTAAAAAATAAAATATTAAACAAAAAAAATATATTTTATATTGGATGGTTTTTAATTGGATTGGGTCCATTCTATAATATAGTACTCACCTTAGCTGCAACTGTTAGAGAACATTGGGTGTATTTTCCATCGATAGGGTTTTTAGTTTTATTAGTGTTGTTCTATAAATATATTTTGAGTTTTATTAAGTATAAATATTTGAAATATGCACTTGTTGTAATTTATCTTTTGTATTTTATGAGTTATACAATTCTGCGTGGTACGGACTGGGGTTCACCGTTATCTTTATATGAGCATGATGTGAAGTATGAACCTTTAAGTTTTACTCTTCATAATAATGTGGGAGTGGAATATTATAGACTTGGTAGAATTGATGATGCAGAAAAATCATTTCAAAAAGCAATTGAAGTATCTCCATCCAAATCATTTGGTATGGCGTTTTCAAACCTTGGCGCTATTTATGAAAGGAAAGGGCAATTTGAAATGGCATTAAAGTATTATGAGAATGCAAAAAAGGTCGACAATTTGCCGCTCATATATGACAATTTAGCAAATATATATTTAAGGTTTAATATGCTCGATAAAGCACGGTCTCTTTTGGAAGAAGGAGTGAATGCATATCCATTGAATGTGAGTTTATGGTTTAAACTTGCTGCAGCATATTACAATTCTAATATGTTCAGGAAGGCTTATTTTTCTTTTAAAAGAGTTGAACAGTTAAGACCAAACTATTTGACAACCAGACAAGCAATAGCAAATTTGGAAAAGCGTTTCCAATCCCTCGCCTAGTCCCGCTAGTGCCTAGCCCTGAAAACAGTGGCGGGCGCTGCAAACCTATTACAACTTGTGTGGCTATTACGCTGCTATATAGATTTCTTTCATTGAAGTAGTTTTAGTGGAAAATGGTTTTGAAACATTATTGTCCATTTTTAACTCTACAAAATCCAAAAACATATAACTCAAACTATGCTGTTCAACACTGATTCTGATTTGATTGGCAATAATATTTGTATATGAGTTATCTTTATTTTCAAAATCCATCAATCTTATGAATTTTTCGGTTGTTCTTTCGTTTCCATTATCAAAAGACCCTAATAATCCGGCAAACTTTTCAAATACATTTGATGTTACGATATCAATTATTCTGTCCAAGTTTCGTAATACATTAGTTTTGTTAATTTTCGGAAGACTTCCAATAATTCTTTGCATATTACCTGCCAGTTTAATTGGTTCGAAATATTTGCGAATATTGTTTTTATTTTTTCCTAAACTCTCTGCAATTGATTCTAGTTTGCTTTCAATAATTTTCCGATTTTCCTCAGTATTATTTTCCGAATTTAACACATAACTAATATTTTGCAATAAATCAAAAGCAGATTTCTCAAAAAATCCACAACTATTTTTAAACCTGTATTTAACTACACTACTTAATATCCCATTGAAGTTTTGCTCATTATTAACTATTTTCCGAAGTTTTAGCAATGACTCTTGAAAAGCTCTTGTAATATAAACAATTGTTTTATTCGGATTAGTAATATCTTTGGCGAAGGCAAAATCTGCATAAGCATCAATATCCATTACACTTGAAAAAACAAGATTGTTATCTTCTTTGAATAATGCTCTTTTGAGCGAGTAAAGTATGTTGAGTTTTGCAGCTCGCTCTTGTGCTTCTCTTATTAAAGCATCTCTACCAGGAACATCATTGAAAAAAGGATGTTCCAGAAAATCTATCGTAGAAATACGCTCTTCAGGATTCATTTCCCATGCTTTGCGAACTAAGTTTGCTGCCGAATCAGGTGGGTTATTACCCGAAACTTTTCGTAAAAAATTAGCTGCTCTTATTTCTTTTGAAAGATTTTTGTTTTTGTTATTCATTAGCGCAGTAATATCTTCACCTATAAAGGATGTATCAAAATACATTTGATATAACATGCAGCCTAGTGTCCAAACATCGATTTTAGGAGTTATGACATAGCCATTCTCTGAAAACATTTCAGGAGCGGAATGTGTTCCTTGAACATTCCTACCCTCACTATCCACTTTATCCACGAAACCAAAATCACATAAATATGCTTTATTATCTTTCCCCAAAAGAACATTTTCCCATTTTCCATCTATATAGACAAATCCATTCAAATGCATACCATACATAGCTAGAGCTGTTTGAAATATCCAGTTTTTTCTATTTTCCCTATTCCCACCGAGTGTATCAAGATAGCGAAATAACTCAACTTCGCTATTATTATTATTTAAAAATTCATCAACAACATCAAATAAATCTCCTTTTTCCATCAATGGCATCACTAAGTAGAGATAATAAGTTTTCTCTTTTTTTTCATAACCAACATCAAAAAGCTCTACTGTCCAGGGTATACCTGTAAACATTCTTTGTACATATATTTCTCTAACAAAATATTCTAAATGTTTCTTCGTATTCACTCTTATCTTTTTTACCGCGCATTCTTTGCCTCCAACTTTCGCTTTAAAAACTTGGCCAAAGTTACCAGATTGAATTGGGTCTTCTATATTTATAGTAAGGTTTTTTTCATCTCCTTGTTTTTGTTCATCATTGCCAGGATTAATCACAGCTATTTTTAAAAAGCCTGCATTTATTAGATTACTTAACGCTGTTTCTTTTGATTGAGCATTCGTAACAATTCCAATCGCATGGTCCAGACTGAGCGGACATTCCGGAAGTTTCGGCGAGCCTTTGGACAGTGCTTTCTTTAGCCGATCATAATCTATTTCACCATTAGTAAAACATTCTGAATGCTCGTGACTAAGGCGTTTTTTATTATTTTCGACCCACATTTCAAATCTGACTTGGTCAGATATTATATCTGCAAAATAAGGGTGGTTTAAAAACTGAGACATACTTATCCTTTCATACGAATCTATTGTCCACGCTTTACTAAGCAGGTCTTTTAGTCGCGGATCATCTATTTGCGCAAGTCTTTTGTTAATTTCCTCTACCATCTCTTTCTCATCTTTGTCAAAAATAAATTCTCTTGCGTCGGACTTATACGTGCATGTTATTGCCCTAGCATCTGCGTGAGGATATACTGTTTCATACAAGGTGCAAGCCAATGCCCAAACATCGAATTTTTCTGTTATTGGAATTTTCTTTTTAGCTAACGCATAATCCGGAGCAATGTATGTTCCATCTACTGGAACTTGTTCAGTATTTATTTCACACATTAGTCCGAAATCGGACAGCTTTGCATTTCCTTTTTCATCAAATAGGATATTTGCCGGCTTAATATCTCTATGAACAAACCTTGCCATATGAATTTCATGTAAAGTCTTAGCCACGTGAAAAATAGCTTTCTTTTTCTGGTTTTCATCCATATCTTGTTCTTTACATCTTTGCGCTAATGATGCTTCCATAACCGGCATAACAATATAAACATACATAATTGGATCCGCACCTGCTTGTTTGCCTATAACTGCATCTGCAAAAATATCTTTTTGTACAAAACCTGCCCATTCTATAGGAACAATTCCATCTATAGTCTTAGCAAGAAGTGTTTGAGTCATTATTTCATTGCTAAGGTCATTCAGATGGGGCTTTTTTGTGATGGCAATTTGTTTTACAGCTTTTCTCTCTCCGGTTTTTGTAATTCCTTCAAATACTGTCCCAAACCCTCCTTTTCCCAGAGGTTCTTTAACATATGCTGGCAGAATAGTTATTTCTTTGTTTCCATTACTAATTATCGTTCCTTTGGATGCGAAAAAACCTTGTTTGCAAAAAACTTGAGGTATTTTAGTATCTAATAATTCCTTCTCACAATCATGTTTATAAGAAAGTAACTCATATAAATTTAATTTTTTTAACAATAACTGATATTTCGTTGTAAAGTCTTCTTTAGACTTACTGTCATCCAATGTTTTATATTTTAACCGAAGGGTTTCCAATAGTAGTGTTCTATCATATTTTTCAAATAAATTTTTTACCTGCTTATTTCTGATTTTTTTTGTTTCAAGTATTTCGTTAATCACTTTTTTTGACTTTTCAACAAACTTACTAATTGTTTTAATAACATTTTCTAAAGTAGGTTCTTTTTTCTTCCCAAAAAGAGCTGAAGATTTCGAGGAATTTAAAAAGACAATGTAAGAGGTCAAAAATTCAGGATGTGTTTGAATATGTTCTAAAAGGCGTAGAGTTAAATAATAATATTTTGTTATATGTTTGGAATTTTTCTTTTTGCCACTATTATCTTCCATTGGCAAAAATCTTTCTTTTGCATCAAAAGTCAAAGAACCATAAATGCTTGCCATTGCAATTAAATCCTTAGGTTCTAATTGTTTGAGTTTATTATCATTTTGAAACGTAAATATCTCCTGTAATGAGTCAAGGTCTGTATATTGAAGAACTTCTGCGCAAATAACAAGACACATATCAAGAGATAACTTATTTTCTTCCATAATCGAATTGAATCTAGAAAATTCGCCTTTTTGTGCTATTAATTCCAGCTTGCCTATATCCTTCGGATCAATCTTTTCGAGTAGGTTAAGACACTGTGTAAAACCTCCAGAAGCACGCAGCAAATCGACTATTCTTTTTATGTTTTTTAATTCTATTGTGTGGATAATACGCAAAAGGCTGCTAGGATCAATTTGTTTTAAATCTTGATATTTTTGTATCGAAATCCAGAGTTCTTTTAATTTTTCAAAATCCTTAAAATTGATAATTTCGCATAGAAGAGACGCGTTTTGATTGTTGAAATAGTTATATAGAAATAAACAATGTGTCACATTCTTTTTGTTTATGGATGTACAAAAGTTTATAAATTGATTCTTTAATTTTTCGTCATTTCCGCAATTTTTCAAAGCAGAGGCGATTATCTGAAATTGGGCATTATTTTTTGCTCTTATTAAATCTTGTTTATTCTCAATATAATTTTGCAGGAATTTTTCCAAATTTTGCATGTCTAATGAATTAATTATATGTGTTAGGTCCTCTAAATTTTTCACTGTAAGCTCAGTTACTAAATCAGTAAGTGTTAGTCCTTTTTTCATTATTGCATCAACTTTTTTAGGATGATTTATTGTAGTAATGAAATCGATAACTTTCCTGAGATATATTTTCTTTCTTGGGGTTTTCCCTTTTGACTCTTTATTATCTACCAGTTTATTTATGTCAGACAATATCTTTGCAAATCTTTCATTGGAAATATTTTTAAAGAATTCAGCATCTTTTTCAACAGTATCTTTTGATAAATATGTCGTAAGTACTTCGAGAAAATCATTTCTTATTAATTGTTCCAAAACAAAATTTATTGTTTCAGGTTTTTTTATAGCATTTAAAAAATCCGAGAAATGCTGGCGTTTTTCTATATCTTTAAAACTAGCAAGTATTTGATTGGCATCAGCCTCGCCAATCTTGCAATCTTTACTCAACTTTGTTCTAAGTGTCATTTCCAGAAAGTACGGATGATTGAGAACATCGTCAATAGACGCTCTTTTAGTCGGGTTAATTTCAAGCATTTTTTGCAGTAAGTCTGCTAGGATTTTATCTATTAAAGCTACTTGTCCTATTCTCTTATCCTTATTTTTTTCAATTATACTTTGATAATCAGCTTTCATTAAATGTTTATATGAATTGACATATGATTCAGAATTTTTAAGAAACATAGTTGTTATTACATTTGCAAATGCCCAGATATCTATTTCAGGGGCTGCTGCTACTCTTTTTGGTACAATCAACAATTGCCCTTGTTGTTCAGGTGAAGCATGCGTGCCAATGTAATAGCTAGAGGTTTGGCCAAATTTTTTACTACATCCAAAGTCAGCAAGGAGTATATTATCATTTTCATCCAGGAGAATGTTGGCTGGTTTTAAATCCCCATGGATTATTGATTTCTTATGCATAACAGAAAGAATTTGGGCCAACTGAAACATCCATTTTTTAAATTGTGCATCTGTATAATCGCGTTTCCTTATGCGATCCTCTAATAAAGATTTTGCTTTAGGCATTACTATATAGAAAGTAAGTGTTTCTATATCATAACCAAATGCATAAATTGGCATTGAATACTTGCAGCCATTTAATTTAACCTGTGCTTCAATTTCCCTTTTTACATCTTTTAATTTATTAGGCTTAATATTTTTCATTATTTTGACTGCTACATTTGTTGGTTTCCCATTGTATAGCATTTTGGCAGGCATAACTTTTCCAAAAGTTCCTTCGCCCAAATCTTTTTCACTTGTATTCATTTCTACAATATGGTTGTTTCCAAAATTCAATGTTTGTACTCCATTACCTTCTTTAATATCGATTTGCTCAATATTTTGTACGCTAGAAAGAGTGCTTTTTTTAAAAGTATCTTGAATAAGCTTTTTAAAATAAAGTTGTTCAAAGTTAAGCCCTATATCATCTATCTCTGCACATATTCCTTTCTGTGTTATATATAATGAAAGATAATGTAAGTTCGAAGGATTTACTGCTGAAGTTGTTAATATTGTATGGAAATTCGATTCGCCCTTGTTTGCAGGACCGTTAAAAAGCAGCATGTTTATGAGTCCTTTACTTTCGTGATTTAAACGTAAAAATACTCCTAAAAAATTTGTTAACAGATTGGTATGCTCGTCCTTAATAGAAAGACAGCTAGGGTCCTTATTATAACGCAAAAAAGATTCTAAAAAATCACCTTTGCAGCTTAAATAGGATGCTATTAATTCAGGACTTAATTTGTCGAAGATACTCTTTCGAAGAGCTGGGGTCATTTCTAGAAAGTACCTTAGATTTCCAATATTTTCTGTGTCAGTTAAATCTAAAACCATTGCAAAATTATCGAGCATTGCAGAAGAGAAAGAATTTATAGTTGTAAGAGTCTCGTTGTGGGCATAAAATATGCATCTAAACTTACGTTGATCGAATTTTTTTAATGTTTTGAAAAATGGATCAAGATTAAGAAACAGATTTGAATTTGGATAGGTTGACTTTAGATAACGAAATTCTGAGAATATGTTAGAGTAGTATTTATGATAATAAAGTCTATTGTTTATTCTTACACATGAGTCGAATAACTTTATTTTATTCGGATTGTTTCTTTCGAGTTGTTTAATTACAGATTTAAAATCTTGTGGATATTTTTCTGAGACTTCTACAAGTATATCAAACAATTCGTCGTTAAATTCCGGACGGGGCTGAGCAAATTCGCTCACCAGCATCATAGAATGCAGGGGGGAGCTCGGGACAAGCTTGGAGTCTGCATTTATGCTGGTGAGCCATTTTGATTGTTTTTGAAATCTTTGCATATAGAATTCATGCGCTTTTGCAAGATCGCTATCCTTGGTGTTCGGAATAATAACTGTATAGTTTAATCCTTTGTTCCTTAATATCTGTGTGATACCTTGGCTATGATAACCACCAATCACCAATACATACTTTTCCGATTTCCTGGACTTTAGAAGATTGTTCACTATATGTTCGTTTCGCTCATTTGCAGATTCGTAAAATGCAGTCATTAGCTTTTCCAGTTCCATTATCGTTTGTGATTCTTCGATATAAGTACTGTACCTATTCATTTTGAATAGATATGCTTTTAAACTTTCCATATATTCGGTTCTGTTTTCGAGCCAAAGTTTTGCATCTTCGCTGGAAGCTCTGGTATCTATGAACTGACTAAGTATTTTTAGTTTTTGTTCTATTTCGAATAGTTTTGATAGATCAGAATTTCCTTTGCTCATATTAACCAAAATTTCATATTCAAAACTTTCCAGTTCTCTGAGAAGTTTTAGATTATTGATTTTTTGTTTATATTCAAGATATTTGAAATACCGGTTAACATTTTGCAGATTTTGCGATAATTTGATGTTTTTCGAATCTATCAATTCTTTCATATATATATAGTAAGATTCGATTTTGTTTGCTGCATATCCTTTGAGTCTGGTTAGTTCGTATTTGTTCAACAGCTTGTAAAAGTTTTTACTAATGCTGTTAATTTCACGAACCAAAATACTTTTGCTTACCTGTTTTTTGATGTTATTTGCCTTTATAAATGAATCAATATTTTTGTAGTTCTGGTTGATGTTGATTTTGAAGGAGGCAGCTTTTTCAATCAGAAAATTCAGATATTTTGCAAAACCTATCTTTTGGTTTGTATATTTATTCTTTATGTTGTCGAATTGCCTGAGCTCTTCTGTGTAATTCTTTCGTTTTTGGACATATATATCATTTTCCATACATCGAATTATTCTATCGAGTTTGATTTTGTATGGTAGAGCTTCTTTGAATGCTCTGAAATTCCGCAGATATAGATCGAAATTTTCGACCCCATAGAGTTTTACATTTTTGTTGCTATTCAATATGCCGTAAATCTCAGGACCTGAAAAATAGCCTTTCTGCGTAAAATGCTCTACAAGTTCATTTTTTGCTTTTGAATTTTTTATGCTGCTGATTATGCTCGTATCTATTTCACCAGACCGCGTACCTTCGATTCCTATAACTTGTAGTTTAGCTTTATATGTGTTTTTTAGAGTGTTTATGATATTCGCAGTATTTTTCTGCACACTAGGTTCACAGTGGATGTCCTGGATAACTATAACTTCTTTGCCCGAAGAATTTCCTGAAAATTTTTGTGTAATTGTGCCATAACCAGGCTCAAGAAATAGATTTGCAGGCATAGATGTGCCCATAGATAACACATCAGCATGCAATATCCCTGCTGTTTGCAATATTGATATTACAAAGAATTGTAATAAAACTTTGGAAATTATTTTTTTCCTGCTAATAAGATTTGTTAAGATTTGAATTTTCATATCCCCCCTCATAATTAAAGACTCTACTGATTGGAGTCTAATACCAACTTGCATTTGATGGGGTATTATCCTACGCCGAAACACAGTACTCTATCGAACGCAAATTGGTATAAGCGCTAATTTATTTAAAATTTAATAATATTCGAGTATTTGAATCTTAAAGATAATGTCTATATTATAATAAACCTATTCGTAGTATTAGCGAAAGATGTGCGAAATTTTTGCGAAATGTTTTTTGGGGAAGATCACAAAAGAAGGACTTGGAATCTCTATCTTGTTATATAGGAAGTAACATTTGTTTAAGTGACGCAGGAACGATTGAAATTTTTCGTATGAAAGAGTTTGTGTTAGTCACGTCAAGTGCTAACTTGCTTCAATGAAAAATATTTGTGATGTGCTGATTAGTGAGTTGTTCTTTTGTAGATAGGTTAAATTAAGTTTATTGAGTGTATGTTTTGTCCAGATTTTTTGGGGCACATATTTATGTCCACTAGTTCCTGTATACTTAATTCTTTTTAATAGTTCTTTAATACTTTTAAATTTAGTTCTTAAAAGTTGCTCATCAATTGTGACGTTTTTAAAATGCTTATTTAGTATTTTAAAAATTTGTTCTTTGTTTTTGAAGTTTGCAGCGCTAATATTTTCAGTAGTATTAAATAATGTTTTTAGTGAGCTGTTTAGTTCTTCGTAAGTTTTTGGACCAAATATAGAAAAAACTAAAAATCCGTTTTCTGTGAGTAGTTCGCTCAATGTAGAAATTGAGTTCTCAAGATTATTGAACCATTGCATTGTTGCATTTGAAGTTATGATATCGAATTTTTGCATAAACTTTGGAGATTCACCGTCCTGAACAATGAAATCAATATCTTTAAACTTTAATTTTGCAGCTTTTATCATTCTGTCAGAAAAATCAATGCCTGTGACTAATGTATTTGGAAACATTTGCTTTAGTTTTATGGTGTATGTTCCGGTTCCGCATCCAATATCCAGAATTGAGCGAATATTACTTGGGTCAGTTCCTTTTAGCATGTGAATTAATTTGTTTCCTGCAAAATCCTGCATAAAGGAAAATTTATCGTAATTATTTGCACTCTTTGAAAAATTATTTTTAATTATACTCATCTAAAATACCTTCTAATATCTGTTTCATATAATAAGTTATGACCCGCATTTTCTATTAAACGAAAATTTGAAATATTGTGCAATTTTGAAAATTCAATAGCTTCTTCAGCAGGCGCGATTTTGTCATTTGAGCCGTGCAAAATAGTTACTTTCTCAAAATTTTCAAGTTTGCTAATTTTGCCCAAGTTAGCTTGTTTGAGATAGGCAAGTCCGCTTAGAAGTTTTTTAAGTGAAAGTTTGTAGTAATCTTTTGCAAGTGTATTTTTAAAGTTTTTAAAAGCTGTTTTATCTTCAAAACATTGTGAATAAAATCCGAATAAATAAGCTTTTTTATTTTGTTTAAGCATTTCTTTAATTTTTTGTATTTCATCCGAGATGTATTGTTTTCGTACACTTATCAAAATCAGATTATCGACTAGATCAGGATATTTCTGGTTAAAGGCAACTGCAGCAAAACCTCCCATTGACCAGCCAAGTATGGATATCTTTGATATATTTTTATTTTTAAGTTCATTATAGATTTCGTTTTCGAAATTTTCAGGTTCAAATGTTGTTGGCAAAATATAGTTATAATCTAAATCTAACGAATCAAAAATTCTATAGTCAGTTGCCCAGCCGGGCAAAAGCATAATCCATTTATTTTTTCCTCGATCTATAAAATTAAACATAGAGCACCTCTGTAAGTTTTTTAAGTGTTTCTTTTGTGTGACAAGTGGTGATGCTAAATCTTAGTCGTGCTTTATTTTCCGGGACAGTTGGTGGTCTGATGGGCAGTGCCCAGTATCCTTGATCTTGGAGGTGACTGCTTAAATTGATAGTTTTTTTATTTTGTCCGATTATTATTGGAACAATTTGAGTAATTCCAATTGTTTCATAGGGTATGTTTTTTAGTAAGCTTCTAAAAAATGATACATTTTCGAGTAGGGTCTGTCTGAGTTTTGGTTCGGTTTTAATTATATCTAAGCTTGCTATATTAGCTGAAATTGTTGATGGTGGAAGAGCTGTTGAGTATATGAAACTTCTAGCTGAATTGATTAGGAAATCTCGGATATCTTTTGAGCATGCAGCATAACCACCGAAACTTCCAAGTGCTTTGCCAAATGTTCCTATGATAATGTCTACTTGGTCAATAAGTTTCTGCTCCTCTATTATGCCGGATCCATTTTTTCCATAAATTCCTGTTGCATGAGCTTCGTCAACTATAAAGAAAGCATTATATTTGTTTTTTAAAAAAGCTATGTCTGTAAGCGGTGCAATATCTCCATCCATACTAAAAACACTTTCAGTGATAATTAGAGCTTCCTTGTATTTTGCACGTTCTTTTTTTAGTAATATCTCAAGATGTTCACTGTCATTATGTCTATATCTAAAAAGTTTGCTGCCAGACAATTTGATACCGTCAATAATACTTGCATGACATAGTTTGTCTGCAAAAATTACGTCCTCTTTGTTAAAGATCGCACTGATTATTCCAACATTTGCTTGATATCCGGAATTAAAAATAAGTGCTGCTGGTTTTTGTTTAAACTCTGCAGCTTTTTCTTCGAGCTTGTGGTGGAGTTCAAGACTGCCGCTTAAGAGCCTGGAAGCTCGTGCCCCTGTTCCAATGTTTTGTGCAGCGTAAGAAGAGGCTTGAATGATTTTTGGATGTGTGGCTAAACCCAGGTAGTCATTGGACGAAAAATCAGCATACTTTTTATTGTTTATATAGATATATCCATTTTCGCTTTTTGAATAGGGATTCAACTTGCGCAGTAAATTACTATCTTTGCGTGCTTGTAAAAATTTTCCTATGCGTTCCATAGTTTATATACTTCCTCGATAAGTTTTTGATCTTCCTCAACTTGTGATCCTTTTACAGTTAGATATCCGCCAATAAGCATTCCTGTTGCGCCAGCCATAAATCCTAGCGCTTGAAAATCTTTGAGTTTTGTTTCACGACCTGCTGCAATTTTTATTGGTGTGTTTTCTAAAATCATTCGAAACATGCAAATAGTTCTAATAACGTCCTTCGATGATATTGGTTCGATATTTTCAAGTTCAGTGCCTTCTATGGGGACTAAAATATTTAGCGGTACGGAATCCACATCTAGGTCTTTTAGGATTTGTGCCATATCAAAACGATCTTGCCAAGATTCGCCAATCCCGATTATACCGCCGCTGCATACTCCGAATCCGAGTTTCTTTGCAATTTTGATTGTTGAGAGTCGTTCATCGAAATTATGTGTAGTTACTATGTTTTTATAGTGATTAGGAGATGTTTCGATATTGTGGTGATATCTGGTCATACCGGATTGTTTTAGTTTTGTGAGGGATTCTTCGGACAATGCGCCAAGAGATCCGCAAACATCAAGTCCAATATCATTAACAATTTTTGAAATGGAATCACAAATAGAATCAAGTTCAGCTTTTGAAAGCTTATTTCCACTTGTAACAATGCCAAATCTATGCGAACCTATGTTTTTTGCATTTTCAGCAGCTGTCAAAATTTCATCTGTACTTTTTAATCCATATATATCGATTTCAGTTTTATGCTTGCCGGATTGTGCACAAAATTTGCAATCTTCAGTGCACTTGCCGGATTTTGCATTGATAATAGTGCAAACATCAAATTTGTTTATATACTTTTTTCGTACGTTATTTGCTTTTTCTATAAGGGTTAAAAGTTCTGTTTTTATATAGTAATCAATATTATACATGTATTTATTTGCTCCTGTTAAATTTGAAATAAAGTGTTGTTAGTATAACATATTTGTGGCATTATGTTCAAATTCAAATTGATATTTACCCAGTTATTTATTACTATGAAAAGAAAAAATGGTGGGTGATATGAAAATATTTTTAAAAGTTAATTTAAGTACTATTTTAGTGCTTTTGAGTGTGCAAATTCTTTCCGCAAAAATTGATATAGGTAGTGATATTGATATTCACTCAATGAGGCAGAGTAATTATTCTACCTTCAGTAATTTTGATCAGTATAACCATAAATTTACAATCCAAAGAACCAAATTCTATTTAAACGGTGAGCTTCAAAAAGGTGTAAAAGCATATTTTAAGATGCAGTCAGTTGGTATTTGGGGGCTTGATAATAATCCTTATGAAGTTAGCTCTTCGACTAGAATTATATATGGTAATTATTCATATCCAAATTTCTCTCCATGGATCGAAAATGCATATATAGAAATCGAAAACTTAAGTGGTCAGAAGGAAATATTCGACCTGAATTTTAAAGTCGGAAAACAGCCTATTTCATATGGTGATGGACTAGTTATCGACGACGATGGACATGGTATGTTTGCGTTTAAATTGAGGCTGGATTTGCCGTATAGACTTGGAGTGGATTATTTCAGTGCAAAGCCATATGATTCACAAAATGCGCAGGCAGGCGAAGAAGCGCCAATCTATTTATCCGGCTATGTATTAGATTGGAAATACAAAAATATCAGACCAAGTGTTTATTACATGATTGAAGACGATGATTCCGGAAAATTAATAACAGATGGGCACTCAAAGAAAACTTTTTATGGTTTTAGGTTTGATGCAACAACTGAACAGGACCTGACTGTAAAATTCGAATACATAAAGCAAGGCGGAAAGGTAACAAAAAATAATCCTGAAAATAATTTTTCATATGATTCGGCTGCATATGTATTAGGTACAAGTGTACGTACAGTGTCTCCGAGATTTGGAGTTGTAGATATTTACATTGAGTATGCATATGGACAGGGTGATAAAAATGAAACAGTTGAGAATCAGTTCAAATCAAAAAATGGATTTAGTCCGTTTTTTGGAGCTAAGTCACGAGATAATGGAAAAAAATATTATGGTGAAATCGCAGGGCAATTATATCCGGGTCTTTCAAATAAAGCAGTTACAGCATTTGGCTTAAAAGTGAATCCATACAAAACATTCTATTTAGGATTCGATTATTTTAGGCTCAAACGTTTGCAGCCTGAATTAGTCTATGGCGAAGAAGTTGATATGAAAGTTGGATTTAAATATTCATATTCGGTTTCATTTGATTTGATTTATGCGTTTTTCTCGCCGTCGGAAAATGTAAAAAATAATTTTGCAAACATTGCAACAATATCAGAGACAAGTCTCAGGATAGGATATAAATTTTAACATGAAGTGTCCTCTATATATCGCCTTTATTTGGCATCATCATCAGCCATATTACAAAGATCCAAACAAAAATGTTTTCACTGTTCCATGGGTTAGATTTCACTCAGCAAAAGATTATTATGACCTTGTGCAAATTCTCGACGATTTTCCAAATATTCACCAAACATTCAATATAGTTCCTTCTTTAATGAAACAGATCAATGAATATACACAAGATAATGTGAAAGATGTTTGTCAGATAATTTCTGAAAAAAATACTAAAGATTTGGATTATGAAGATAAAAAATTTATTATTGAGAATTTTTTTGCGGCAAATTCAAAGACAATGATAGAGCCATACCCGCGGTATAATGAGTTGTTTCAAAGTCTTCATCATCACAAAAATATCCAAACAAAAATCAAAGCATTCACAGAAAAAGATTTTAGGGATTTGGTGACTTGGTACAATTTGACATGGATATATCCATATTTTATTGAGCAAGATGAAAAGTTGAAAGGTTTAAAAGATAGAGGACATACTTTTACGGAACAAGAAAAAAACTATGTTTTAAATAAGCATATGGATATTATGAAAATGGTTTTGCCGAAGTATAAACAAATGCAGGATAAAGGTCGGATCGAAGTATCCACAACTCCATTTTATCATCCGATAATGCCGCTTCTTGTTGATAATTATATAGCCAAAGTATCGCAGCCCGATATAAAACTTCCATTGGAGCATTTTAAAAATAGACATGATGTATATATGCATCTTCAAAAAGCAAAAAAATATTATGAAAAAGTATTCAAACAACATGCAAAGGGTTTTTGGCCTTCGGAAGGAGCTGTTTCCGAGGACGTTTTGCATATTATGATGCAGGAAAATATTAGTTGGGTTGCTAGTGACCAAGATATACTTTTTAAGTCATTCGATACAGACATAAGTTCCGAGAGTTTGTACATGCCGTATAAATATAAATATGCTGCGAAAGAACTTAGTATAGTTTTTCGAGATAAAGTTTTGTCGGATTTAATAGGATTCACTTATCAAAATTACAAGACCAAGGATGCGGTTAATGATTTTATTGGAAGACTTGACGCTATTCGAGACAAGCTAAAGGATTCGGATGAGCCGCATCTTGTAACAATAGTTTTGGATGGTGAAAATTGCTGGGAGTATTATCCAAATGACGGACGAGATTTTTTATACGGTTTATATACTGAATTATCGAATAGGGATGATCTCAAAACTGTTACAGTAAGCGAATATCTAAATCAATTTGAAATCACTAAAACACTGAACAAAATTTGGCCGGGTTCCTGGATAAATAATAATTTTCACATTTGGATTGGACAGGATGAGGATAACCGGGCTTGGGACTTTATTTATGAGGCTAGGATGGCATTGGCAGAGTTTGAAAAAAAACATAAAGATGATAAATATGCCGAAAAAATTAAAAAGGCTTGGGAAGAAATATATATTGCAGAAGGAAGTGATTGGTGGTGGTGGTATGGAGACGATCATTTTAGTTTAAATGACGAACTTTTTGATGAGTTATTTAGATCGCATTTAATACGGGTTTATCAGCTAATAGGATTGGATGTGCCTGAAAAATTTTATAAGCCAATAAAAAAGGAGAAAATAAATGAGTGAAAAAAATACTAAATCAAAGAAATCAAAAAAAATAAAAAAAAGCGTAAACAAAGTTAAAAAGATTTCAAAGACTGGCGGCAGTGTGGAAGTTATTGGCGCTCTGACAAAAATTAGCGAAGCTATTACATCGGATTTATATTTAGAAGATATTTTAAAACTCATTGTAAGTATTACAGCTGAAGTTATGGGTTCAAAAATTTGTTCGCTTATGATGATCAATGAAAAAACGTACGAGCTCGAGATAAAAGCGACGCAATCAATTAGTGAAAGATATATCAACAAAACAAATATAAAACTTGGTGAAGGTATTTCAGGAAGAGCTGCATTAACCGGTGAACCAATTGTGGTTGTTGATATTGAACACGACAAAAGATATTTGAGTCGAGATATTGCAAAAAAAGAACATTTGGTTTCACTTTTAAGTGTGCCGCTTATTGTTAAGAAAAAAGTTATTGGCGTATTAAACTGTTACACTGACAAACCTCACAAATTTACATTAAATGAGATCAATGTCGTTAAATCAGTAGCGCACCAGGCTGCGATAGTTATGGAAAACTTTAAACTTTTAGTGGAGAGTCAGGTCATAAGAGAAGAGTTAGAGTCACGCAAAGTGATTGAACGCGCAAAAGGTATTCTCATGAAGCAGATGAAACTAACAGAAGAAGAAGCTTACAAAAGAATACGAAAGTTTAGTATGGATAATAGAAAAACTATGCGAGAAATTGCGGATGCTATAATTCTACGTGCTGATATGGAATAGATTATGTCCTTAGGCAGCTGAAAGTAATTTCTTTAAATGATGGAATTTCGCAGCACTATTAAATTCATATAAGTCCACAGCGGTTTCAAGAGTTAATTTGTTTCTTAGTATTTGACCACAAAGTGAAAGTATTTGGTTAGATTTTGATTCTTTTTGTTCGAGTACTTTTAAAAATATTTCATCGCAAACATATCCATCTTTTGATCTTAAGTTGTCAAATTTTTCTATAACGCTGAATATGAATGTTTGGGCAAGAGTTTGTTTACACAATAAAACTCCTAGAGTTGTATTTATATCTTTTGATAAGTGTTTTTCCATTTTGACTTTTAATAATTCTTCCATTTGTTTTCTATATGTGTCTCCTATTATTTTTTTTAATATCTTTAGGCTGTGCAGCATGCCTTTTGTGGGTGTTACAAGAATAGTTTTAGGGTCATTTACATCTGTATTTATTATAAAATCCGAAATATCTAAATCGACTATTTTTTCCGAAAGCTTTATATTTTTATCTTCGCTTAGTAGTTTATTTATGTCTGTTAGGATTTCATTAGACCAGTTGCTTTTTTCGTTTTCAGAAATTTCACAATCTAAAATTTTGAGCGCCTTTGAACTAAGAGATTCTATTGTTAGTTCTTTATATTCTTGATGATTTTCATCGAAGTAATCTTCAAGTTTAAAGAAGTATTTGGTTGTAGGATAATATTGATCAACCCATGGATGTGTTATTACTTCATTGATTGATAAACGTTCGTCTGGGTTAGCAGCTAACATTTGTTTTAGTAAATCTCTTAACTGTTCATTTTGTATGTACTTTTGAAGATTTTCTTGTATTTGTTGGGTTATTTTTTCTTGAAAAGGGATTTGCCGGAGATTTGGCTGAAGGTTTTCTTTTGAGGATGACTGCTTTTTTAATGCTTCAATTATTTTATCTTGAAAAGGCAGTTTATAATCTCCTATGGATTCAATTTCACCACAAACAAATCTAGAGCTGATTAGTGTAAAAATACTAAATCCTAATGACCATATATCGCATTTACCGGTTTGTGTATATTTTGCTGCTTTTCGATATTTTAATGCTTCCGGCGGGATATAGGTACCAAATTGATTAAAAGTTCTGTCTTCTTTAATTCCCATTTGAGAACTTAATCCAAAATCAGTTAATAATAATTGGTATTTAGAGTTAAGTAGTATATTGTTTAATTTAATGTCATTGTGCACATAGCCTCTTTTGTGCATAAGTTCTAGGATTCTTATTGACTGCATGATATATGCAAAAATTTGTGGTTTGGAATTTTGAGCTGTTGTTGATATGAGTAAATCAGATTTTGCAATGGGCATGAGGAGATATAATTGTATAGATTTTGGAATTGTACCGCCCAGATTTTCCACAGCATAGCCGTATTTTAGTAAAGGTATACTAAAACTTGTACCTGATAATTCAGACATGATTTGAATTTCTTTTATGAAGCTATGGGTATTCTTTTGGTTATCTAGATTGAGTATTTTTAAAGCATACGTATTTCCATTACTATCTTGTACTTTTTTCACTGCGCCATATGTACCTTGGCCAAGGGAATCTTCTTTTGAGAAATTTGTAAAAGTATAAGGTGTATCCGCAAAGTAAATTTTCCTCTTTGAAGGGCTTTCTTTTGAAACCCTGATTTCAGGGATTTTTGCCTCCTCGAGATATTTTTTGGTGGAATAATTGTTTGGGATAATTTTTAATAATTGCAATGTTTTATTCAGTTTATTTTTTTCTTTAGGCGTAAGAACTTTAGAATCTCTTAGCAAATTTTTAATCGTACTAATTTTTTGCTTTATAATACTAAGTTCTTCGGGGGGGCTATCATGTGATAGGCTATTAGAAGCTTTTATTTTTTTTGGGCTATTTGATACTTGAGCGGATGCTGAACGTTTTCCAGGTGATTTTTCATTGAACCCAAATTTTGCAATAGGATGTGATACTCGAGGCAAAACATTGAAAAAAAGTGTTCCAAACTTATCCGTCTTGAAGTCTGGGTCTATTGTAAAATCTGGGGTCAATGCTTTTTTTACAGACCATTCTTTGTTCTCATCGTCAAAGTCATCCTCATCCTCATTTTCCAGACAAAAAGTTTTATCAGATTTTTCCTCCATTTTGAATATTACATCTAAAATCAATAAATTAAAATTTGTTAGTACTTCGGTTTTATGTGTATTGGACTCAAAAATATTTTTGAGTTCTGTATTGAGCAGAGAATAAAAATTTTCAATATTGCCTGAACTCTCAACAAATCCAACATATTTATTTGCAAGAGAAATTTCTTTAGCAAAATGTAATGCAGCAGCCATGTAAAGAAAATATTCGGGATTTTCTGCGGGTATAGTTAGTAGTTTTTTGATATTTGTGTAATTATTTTTCGTATCGTCTAGAATTAACCCGATGAACTTAGAGTATTCTTGTATTGTCAAATAAGGTAGAAAATTATTAAGTAGATTTAAATTATTCGAACAATCAGAGACGATAAATCGAAAGATGGGGACTAAGTTCGTATTCAGAAAAATTAAATTTGCTATGTCGCTGCTATAAGAAAAAGCAGCTAAATCAAATAATTGTTCATAATTAAGATTTTTGTGTAACTTATCAAAAAATAATACATTCATGGCAAATATAGTTTTTTGAAATTGTGGGTCTATAATTACTCTGGGTGAAAAATAAAAATTATTTATTATTTTTAAAAATAGCTCAGCATTTGTTTCTTTAGACAGTGCGTTAATCATATTTTTCTGGACTATGGGCGTACTAAGCGAAGTTGTCTGTCTGATAGGATTACTATTAGTATAAAAGCCCATGAGATTATAAAACACTTTTTTGCTTTTGATTTGGTTAACAATGTTTATAAAAGTGTTGAGATACTTGGGATTGGAGTTTTCAAGAGGATAAGGCAGAGTTGATAAATTATATAAAAAAGGTAATAGTTTGTCGTATAAATTAAGTAAATCCTGATGAGTAAAGGGCTGCGGTGGATTAAAAAACGAGAGTAACTTTTCTATATTGATATTATTTTGGAGAAAGAAAGCTAGAATTCTAAGATGGGAAGTCCCTTGTTTATTTCTCTTAAGGCTTTCATTAAAATAATTATAAACGTTTATAAAGGCATGTGCAGTATTTTGTTTTCGGAATATATTTATGATTTTTGGATTACGGTTCAGTTCATAACGGTTTATAAACTCGGCTATGTCAGTAGCTTCATATAAGTATAAGTAGCCGTTTATCAATACGCAGCCATCAGAAACCAGCTCTATGTTGTTAGATTTTTTGGCAATTATCCGAAGCGCACGAGGTAAAGCAAAGTTAAGAGTTTTATATGCCTCGTGAAGTTTGTCAAGTAATTGTTGGTTAAACTGTTGTCTATTCATTGCCAGTTCGCTATAAACCATCATGGCATTTTGTGTGTTATCTGAAAATGTATTGGCTGATAAATATGTTTTCGGTTGTACAATATTGTTATTAGGTTTCATCCATTTTGCCTGCTCAGATATTCGCTTTAAATATAATGAGTTGCTATTTGAGCTATTTATTTTGGGTTCGATTACGGAATACGAGATATCTCTGTTTCGCAAGATTTGGGTTATACCTTTTTTATGGTAACCGCCCGCTAGTAATATGTAGTGATTACTCTTTTTTGCTTTTAAAAGATTATTGACCATATATTCGTCACGTTTATTCGAAAGTCTGTAAAAATTTTCCATATTTGAAATATGTTTTGATATATCGGATACTGAGAAATACTTTTCTGATGTTTCAAAGAATTTTATTATATGGCTTTTTTGCGTAAGATATGATTCGAATTCTTTTTGGGTTAATCTGTTAAACAAAAGTTTTTCTATGATTTTTATATATTTTTTTGCAATGAAAAGATTGTGAAGTTTGGGATAGTTAATGGAGGCTGATATCAAGAGTCTGTGTTCGATTTCATTGAGTTCTGTTATTAGCAAAAGATGATTGAGTTTGTCTTGATAATGCAGATATGTAAAGTAATTGTTTAGGTGATTGAGTTCATTGGGGGCACTAATTTTTTTTGTAAGAACAAGATGTCTCAAAAATGAATAATAATCTGTGTTAGAACTTCTTTT
>JBHPKP010000060.1:0-4823 GCA_042566505.1 bacterium
GGACACTCATGACTTTGAAAACAACTATTAATGAAGGCTTAAGATATAAAATTGGGGATTTGCTTTTTTCGGGCAATTATGTTTTTACTTCAAAACAATTACATAAAGCATTGGCTATAAAAGAAGGGGATATTTATAACGAAAATAAGTTCATGATTACCATGCAAAGCATTCAGGAAAAATATTCGGAAAGAGGTTATATTAGATTGATGATAGATCCTGTATTTGAATACGATGAAGATAGGGGGCTTGCAAATCTTGAATTTAAAATCACTGAGAATGGAATTGTTTATATAGATAGAATCCATATTGAAGGAAATAACGTAACAAGAGATTATGTTATAAGAAAACAATTACTCATAAATGAAGGCTCTCCTTTTAATGTTAAAAAGATCAGACGAACTCAAGAAAAAATATATAATTTAGGTTTCTTTTCCGATGTTAGGCTTGATGTAGAGCAAGCAACTGACAATACAGCTGATTTGGTATTTGTAGTTGAAGAACAAAAAACAGGTCTTGCAAGTGTTGGTGCTGGATATAGCTCGCAAGACGGTATGCTTGGTACTATTCAGATTAGTCAAACAAATTTGTTTGGTAGAGCACAAAGACTAAATTTCTTGTGGGAATTTGGTGAAAGAAGACAAAATTATCAAATAGGATTTGCTGAACCATACTTATTTGGCTCGGATACTTCATTTGGCATTGATCTTTTCAATATGATACGAGATAGAGAGTATGTTTATAGGGACTTTAATGACAGGACAAAATCAGATTGGTACAAAGAAGAAAACAAAGGTGTAATTCTGAAGTTTGGAAGAACTCTTTCAGATTATTACAAAATAAAATTCTCATTCGGACATGAAGAAGTAGAAGTTTACGATGTAAATGATGACACATCACCTGAACATATAGAACTCATTGAACAAGAAGACAGAGGTATTCATGAAGTAAATAGCGTTACAACAACTCTTATTCGAGATACCAGAGATAATGTATTTGATCCGTCAAGAGGTTCTATCAGTGCATTATCTTTAAAACTTGCCGGTACAGTAATTGCTGGTGATAGTGATTTTGGTAAATTTACTGCCAGCCATAGTTGGTTTTTACCTACTTTTTGGAAGTTTGTTTTAGGGTTCAATGTAAAAGCTGGAGGAGCGAGACACTTTAATCCATCTGAATCTGTCCCTATCTACGAACGTTTTTATGTTGGTGGTGCAGAGAGTGTTCGAGGATATGATTATAGGGGCGATATAGGACCAGGTAGTGGTGGAAACTATATGTTAGTATATAATGTTGAGTATAAATTTCCAATTGTTTCAGAACGAGGTAGAACAATTCTGCAAGGTGCATTTTTTTGTGATGTAGGTGGAATGTGGGATGACCAAGATCAAATTAGACTCGATATAGGTCGAGGGGTTTATGATATGCGTTCTGGTGTGGGATTCGGTATACGATTCAAAACACCTGTTTTCCCAATACGATTAGATTGGGGATACGGTTTAAATCAAAGAGAAGGAAAGATTCCTGCACAGTTTTACTTTACAATTGGTCAAATTTTTTAATATTTTTATTGTAAATTAACTAAATATTTAATTTAATACACTTTATGAGAAAATTTAATTGTGCTTTAATATCAATATTTTTATTAAGTTTTGGAATGCTTAATGCTGTTTCATTGTCTACTGAAAAAGTAGGTTTTGTTGATATTGAAAAAATATTTGAAAGTTCAGATATTTCAAAAAATGCACAGGATGAGGTTAAACAAAAACTTAATGACTTGAATAAAAGCCTGAAAGAAAAAAAGGGGGATTTAAAAGATTTAAAATCACGATATGAACTAACAATTTCAAGTATAAGTATCATTGAAATTCAAATAAAAAATTTCAAACCCCAAAAAAAGGAAGCAGTAGAAAATAATACATCTTTTGCAGAAATTGATGTTTCCACAATGTCAGTGACTCAAGATGATGCTTATGGTACAATAAGCACACACACAGTTATTGCAAAAGAAATTGATATAAAAGACTTGAAAAATCAGCTTGAAGAATTTGAAAATGATTTACCAATCATTCGCAAAAAAATTAAGAAAACAAAAGTATCAATCAACTTTTATGAAGAAGAAAGGTTGAGTGAGCTGGAAGATTTGAAAAAGTCATATAGCTATAACATTTTAGGCATAATCTATGATGTGATTGTTGAGGTTGCTATTGAAAACTCATATAGCCTTGTTATTGATAAAAATCATATGCTATATGGCGAGTCATTAAATGACTTAACAGATAAAGTATTAGAACGATTAAAAACAAAAAATAAAGGGAATTAATATGATAACAGCAAAACAAATAGCAGAATTAGTAGATGGAAAATTAGTTGGAAATCAAGATGTAATAGTTTCATCTGCTTCGTCAATAAAAGAAACAAAAAAAGACAGCATTTCATTTGTTGCCTGCAGTAAGTATTATCAATATCTTGATGAAACAAAAGCATCTGTTATTATTACACCAATTGATGAAAGAATAAAAAGTTCAAATGCAACTATTATCATGGTAGCCAATCCAATGTTAGCTTTTGCTGCAGTTCTTAATAAACTCATAACCCTTAGTAATAATAAAAAAATAGGGATCGAAAAAACAGCTGTTGTTGATCCAACTGCAAAAACTGGAAAAGATGTATACATTGGTCAAAATGTTGTCATTGAAAAAGGTGTTTCAATAGGGGATAATACAATTATCGAAGCAAATACTTTTGTTGGTCAAAATTCTTCTATAGGTGATAATTGTAGACTTTATCAAAATATTAGTGTTCGCGAGGATGTTATTATAAAAAATAATGTCATAATTCATTCTGGTGTTGTTATTGGTAGTGATGGTTTTGGATTTGTTTTTAATACTGGGTTCCATAACAAAGTACCGCAGATTGGGAATGTTGTTATTGAAAATAATGTTGAAATAGGCGCTAATACCGCAATAGATAGAGCAACAGTAGGTTCGACAAAAATAGGAGAAGGAACAAAAATTGATAATTTGGTTCAAATTGCTCATAATGTTGAACTAGGTAAAAATTGCCTTGTTTGTGCACAAGTTGGAATTGCTGGTAGTACAATTATTGGTGACTATGTTACATTAGCTGGTCAAGCCGGACTTGTTGGACACATAAATATTGGAGATAAAGCTATAATTGCCGCACAAGCTGGTGTTACAAAAAGTGTACCTGCCAATGAAACAGTTTCCGGTTATCCTGCCCAAAACCATTCAAAAGCTAGGCAAACATATTCTTTGCTTAGAAAACTACCCGAACTTTATAAAAAAATATTATCATTAGAAAAGAAAACTAAAAAAATTACTTAATATCTTTTAAGGGGAAAATTAATGGCAAAACAAAAAACTATTAAAAATGAAGTTTCATATACAGGCATTGGGTTACATACCGGTAATAAAACAGAGATAACATTTAAACCAGCTCCAATAAATACCGGTATAAAATTTATAAGAACTGACATAGAAGGTCGTCCTGAAATAGAAGCTGATATAAAAAATGTTACAAGTGTCCTCAGAGGAACTACTATAAGTAAAGGTGACATAAAAATACATACAGTTGAACATTTAATGGCAACTCTTTGTGCAATGGGTATTGATAATATATTTGTTGAACTAGATAAAAATGAACCTCCGGTTGGCGATGGGAGTTGTCAGCATTTTGTAGAGGTTTTAAAAAAAGCTGAAATAGTTGAACAGAGTGCAGAAAAGGAATATCTAGAAATTACCGCACCTGTTGAATATAATAATAATAATGTTCAACTTATAGGACTACCTTGCGATAAATTTAGAATTTCTTGTACAATAAATTACAATCATCCAATTTTAAAAACTCAATACTTTACCATTGAAATTAATGAGGAGACATTTGTTAATGAAATTGCTAAAGCTAGAACTTTTTGTTTTGAACATGAAATCGATGAATTAAAAAAACAAGGATTAGCAAAAGGTGGTAGCTTAGAAAATGCTATTGTAATTGGAGATGAGAACATCCACAATAAAGAATTACGATTTCAAGATGAATTTGTTCGTCACAAAATATTAGATTTAATTGGTGATCTTTATCTTATTGGAAAACCAATCAAAGGGCATATTATTGCTGCAAGATGTGGGCATTCGGCAAATATAGAATTTACTCGTAAAGTTCTTGAGTTAACCAAGAAAACCAGTTATCAAAACGATGTAAGTAAATATGACTACAACAAACTTCCTCAAGGTAGACAGTTGGATATCAATGAAATAAAAAATACTATTCCACATAGATATCCATTTCTTTTTATTGATAAAGTCATAATTACAGAAGAGGAAAAAAGGGCAGTTGGTTTTAAAAACCTAACTGCAAACGAAGATTTCTTCAATGGGCATTTTCCCGAAAGACCGATTATGCCCGGTGTAATAATAGTCGAAGCTATGGCTCAAACATCGTGTGTTCTATTTCTGTCTCGCCCGGATCTCAATGATAAACTTGCTTTTTTTATGGGTATAAATGAAGTTAAATTTCGTAAACCTGTAGTTCCGGGAGATAAGCTTCGTTTAGATGTGGAAGTGATACGTGCGCGTGCAAGAGGTGGAAAAGTTTCGGGAAAAGCATATGTTGAAAGTAATTTAGTTGCAGAAGCTGAATTTATGTTTTCACTCGTAGATAAATAAATATTTTCAGATAGTGTCCAAAAAAACATGAAAGAAACATGAAAACAAAAAAGAATGGGACCTTATATATGAGTAACAAGTAATCTTTCAAAAAGAATATAAGAAGATAAAAAAGGAATAGTAAAAGGTTTTACTAAA
>JBHPKP010000061.1:0-4642 GCA_042566505.1 bacterium
ATTTCCTTATCAGCAGCGAATACGGCACAATGCAAGCACAAATATCGGGAAAATTAAAATTTAAAACTGAATCTAATATTGACTACCCTGTTGTAGGAGACTGGGTATGTGTTGAATATTATAACAACTATACATTAGCAATTATTCATAATATTTTAACCAGAAAAACAATCCTGAAAAGAAAGACCTCAGGCAAAAAAATAGATTATCAGTTCATAGGAGCTAATATTGATACAGCCTGCATTATACAATCTCTTGATGTTGATTTTAATGTGGCCCGACTAGAACGATATATGGTAGCTGTTCTTGATGCCAACATAACACCTGTAATTTTACTGAGCAAATGTGATCTTATTGGAGATGAAGAACGTAATCAAACTATTTTAACTGTTAAAAATCGTTATCCTAACCACAAAATAATTATATTCAGCAATAAATCCTATGAAAATATGGATAAAATAAAAAAAGTATTTGTACCCAGACAAACGTACTGTATTATTGGCTCATCGGGTGTTGGCAAAACTACACTTCTTAACAATCTAATTGGCAGTGATAAATTCACTACGAAAGAGATAAGAAAACATGAACATGGAGGCAAACATACAACAACAAGACGGCAAATGATCACACTCAATAATGGCGCATTGTTCATTGATACACCCGGAATGAGAGAGTTAGGAATTATATCTGCAGATTCGGGCATTAAGAAAGTTTTCTCAGATATTGAAACGATTACTAAACAATGTCGTTTCCCGAACTGCTCTCATACACATGAAACAGGATGTGCCATCCATAAAGCAATTCAATCAGGTCAACTGACACAAAAACATTTTAATAACTACGCAAAATTATTGAAGGAACAAGCGTATCATACTCGCTCTTATGTAGAGAAAAGAATAAAAGATAAAAAATTTGGCAAAATGATCAAATCTGTTATGAATAAAAAAAATAAAAAGCAGCTATAGTTGCATCAAACAGGTTCTCACATTATTCAGCCAGCCACTCTATTAAAAATACAAGCATATTTATAGATGTTATGTGAATACACTTATAACCACATTTCCCTTTTTATGTCCTTTATCAACATACCTATGAGCTTCGACAATTTGCTCTAACGAATAACGTCTATCTATCAATTGTTCATCTTCTGTGGTGAGAATAACAATATTGGGGACATTGTTTTTAAGCGAATTCTCTATATCAAGTTTATCTTTTATCCATTCAAAATCAAATTCTAATCCTGTTAAGGCTTCTCTACAATTGGAAACTAAATTTTCTTCTTTGGTAAGGAGTAAGATTTGATTCTTTTCTATCTCAACATTCTTAGAATTCTCAGAAATTTCTACATTTGTCTTTACCAACTCTTTGCTTATTTTTTCTCCTAAAAGAAAAATACAAAAACTAAAATTATGGTAAGAATTCTTTCCTGAGTATATTGGGACATATTCTCCAGCACAATAAAAACCTATTATAGGAACATCTTTTCCTAATATCTGTTGTACGATATTTATCTCCTTAGAGACTCTTGAACCTAATCTAGTATGCCTACTAATGCAAGAAGCAATGATTGCTAAATTGGGTTTACCACCTTCAAACCCCACTAATGCTTGTTTTGCAGCTTCCTCAGCAGATTTCAAAATATCTAATCGTCTACCTCTGGTCATCTGTATCTCTGTTCCTTCAACAAAATTAGTTGTAAAAGATAATCCACCTTCTTCAGCAAGACCTGTCACTGCTCTAAGGATTAGATTATTATCTCGATAAAATCCAACAGGATGGGAAATAAAATGTTTTTCTTTTAAATACCGTCTATAAAAATTAAGTGCACTCGTATTGCCAATTTCATAGATTACATTTCCTTTAGTCCTGCCAATCTTTACCAATTCTCCTAAAGATTGCCAGCCATGACCATATCCAAAAGAAGAACTGAAATCTCCTGACAAAAGTATTAAGGAAACACTGTTTTGATAAACTGTATTATTGAAATACTGATATCCGCAGGTAAAAGATGAATTATTTATGTTGGCTCTCCGATTACCTGAGCTACATCCACCAAATAAAGCATTTTTTTCTCCTAATACATTTTGTAAGCCTTTTAAAACCTTTTCACTTCCCAACATATCGCAAACAAATACTCCCATCTGAAATTCTTTTTCATGAAATTTCTCAATTGCTTCCTTAGCTGCATCTTCCCCAGCCTTTACAGGATCTTTGTGAGAATCTTTTCCTAAGCCTAAAGAAAATTTTATCTTATCCGTTTTTATAGCCATCAAAACTACAGAATTTTCGTCCATTCCATAATTGCTCATTTCACCAAATGAAGACGCCCCAATGAGTTTAGTATCTTTAGTAATTGACCCTACTCCTTTTAAAACCATTTTATGATTGTGGAATATGGAAGCAAAAACGATAATCAAATCAGGGTGATTGACATATCTCAAAGCCATCTCAGCTGATTCTTTACCTGCTCTAAAAGAATCGGTATTTTTACTAAAACCACTTTTAACTAAAATTGCCATATTAAATTTCCTTACTCAGAATATTAGCTTGGTTAATTGCATTTAATATATTACTTGGTTTGACACAATCTCCTATCTCATAAACTTTAGAAACTTTACTTGCTAAACTATGAGCAAGATCATTGTTTGGTTTCCTTTCTAACGCAATTATTACCGTATCCCCAGTAATGCTTTTTTCATTACCTTCTTTATCAACAACAAAAACTCCTTTATCAGTTATCTCCTTAACTTTTGATTCAGTTAATACCTCAACTTTCTCTTCTTTGAGATATCCTTGCAAAACTAACATCCGACCCAGATATATATAGGGAGTAACTGCTATATTTTCTGATTCTTCAACCATTGTAACCTTCTTACCCTTTTTAGCTAATGAAAGAGCTATCTCTGCACCATAATTCCCGCCAAGTACAATTACTTTCTCTCCAATCTCTGCTTCTTTTCTTAAACAGCTATCATGAGTGAAAACATTTTTCTTGTCTATTCCTTGAATAGGCGGTAATTCAGGAAAAGAACCAGTAGCCAGAATTACTACATCAGGATTGACTTCTGCTACCATCTGAGATGTCACCTCTTTCCTCAGTTCAATCTTTACATTAAGCTTTTTCAATTCATTCTTAAGGAAATTCACTACTCTCATTAGTTCTCCGGTACACACGCCTGGTATCGCGCTAGCAAATTTTATCACACCACCCAGTTCAGCATCTTTTTCATAAAGACTTACCTTATGACCTCTTAGCGTAAGAATTCTTGAAGCTTCCATACCAGCTACTCCTCCCCCAATCACCATCACATTTTGTGGTTTGTCCGCCTTAATTAATATCTTCTCTGAGTTATCTTTAGCAAACTCAAAATTTACAGCACATTTTAAACCAACTGAATTGAGAAGTCTACTAGTACAACCCATATCACAATAAATGCATTGTCTTATATCTTTGTCTCTTCCCTCAAGTAACTTTTTGGCAAACTCAGGATCAGCCAAAGACTGCCGACCAAAAGCAACCATATCTACCTTTTCTTCTTTAATAAGTTTTCTGGCTAAATTGGGATCATTAATCTTTCCTATACCAGAGACAGGAACATTGACTACTTTTTTTACTTTTTCTGCCAGATCAACTAGATAGGCCTTTTTAAAATATAAAGAAGGAACCCAGTGTACTAATGTCTCAAATGTTCCAGCACTAACATCAATCCAGTCTACTCCAGCCTTTTCTATAGCAGGAGCAAAGACTTTAGTAAAATTATCAATAACTATACCCTTATTCCCCAAATACTCATCAGCACTTACACGAAAACTAATTGGATAATCGCTGCCTACTACTTTTCTTACCTTTTTTATTACTTCAGTAACGAACTCAAGTTTATCCCCATACCTATCTTTCCTTTGATTAGTGTAGGGAGACATAAATTGTTGAATAAGGAAGCCGTGGGCACCGTGAAGCTGAACCGAATCAAATCCTGCTTCCTTAGCTCTTCCAGCCGCTTGAGCAAAATAATCTCCCATTTGCTCACATTCCTGTGTAGTCATTTCTCGAGGAAGAGGACCATCAGGAGGCCAAGGTGAAACAGCAGAAGGGGCCATTGGTTGAACTCCACCGTTAAAACTAGAATTAGCCTGTCTGCCGCCATGCATTATCTGAATACAGGACTTAGCACCACCCTCTCTAATGACATCAGCCAGTTCACCCAATCCACCTATTTGCTCATCTTTATAGATACCCAACATTTTCGAAAATAATCTTCCATCATACCGAATGCTAGAAGCCTCGACACATACCATACCCCAGCCACCCTTTCCTCTTTCTTCATACATATCAATTAGTCGTTGGGTAACATTCCCCTTTTCATCAGCATGTACACTTACCATAGGTACTGCATACATTCTGTTTCTAAGTTCTAGTGTTCCTACCTTTATTGAATCTGCTATTTGTTTTTCCATGCCCGATTAACCTCCTTAAATGAATACTTGAAAGCCTTCTGCTAAAAATAAAAAACTTTTAATATCATCGCATTTTCTATGTCATAATTTTATGATTTACCTTCTAGACTATAAATTGGTAAAAAACCGCTGCAAATTCAGCTGCCCTATAATCATCTCTAAAAATATTGCCAAAGATTTCCCCATT
>JBHPKP010000062.1:0-4300 GCA_042566505.1 bacterium
CCTTATCCGGGTTTTCCAACTGATATGCAGGCGCAATGGATGGCGTTAATGTGTATGGCAAAGGGCAGTTCAATAATAACTGAAACGGTTTTTGAGA
Organism: bacterium; assembly: GCA_042566505.1. Taxonomy (GTDB): domain Bacteria; phylum RUG730; class RUG730; order JBDRED01; family JBHPKP01; genus JBHPKP01. The sequence continues at coordinate 98 of JBHPKP010000062.1, forward strand.
ATAGATTTATGCATGTTGGTGAACTTCAGAGAATGGGTGCAAATATAAAAATAAGAGGGAACAGCGTTTTTGTTGAAGGCGGGGTGAAACTAAGTGGCGCACAAGTAATGGCAACTGATTTAAGAGCATCTGCTGCACTTGTACTAGCAGGTCTTGTTGCAAAAGGAAAAACAGAAGTGCATAGAATATATCATATTGATAGAGGGTATGAGAACATTGAAACAAAACTTAGAGAACTTGGTGCGACTATTAGAAGGATAAAAGAGAGTTAGGTTATTAGAGTAAAAATATGGCAAAAGATTTAGTCAAAACAACATTATCGATTATTGAGAAAAGTGGAAAAGCAATAATAGGCTCTGTAGACGATAAAGGTTTTCCAAATATAAAGGCAATGCTCAAACCTAGAGAAAGTAATGGAGTGAGAGAGTTTTATTTTACAACCAATACTTCATCCATGCGAGTAAACCAATATAGAGAAAATTCAAAAGCTTCGATTTATTTTTATGATACACGATTTTTTAGAGGTGTTATGTTAATGGGAAAGATCGAAGTAATCGAGGAGCAATCGATTAAAGATAGAATCTGGCGTACTGGAGATGAAATGTACTATTCAAAAGGAGTAACTGATCCTGATTATTGTGTATTAAAGTTTATTGCAGAATCTGGTAGGTTATATCAAAATTTTCAATCATATAATTTTGATATTTAAATGGATTTGGAGGAGAAATGGAATTTGAAGCAGTTATTGGACTCGAGGTTCATAGTCAGTTAAAAACAAATACAAAAATATTTTGTGGCTGTGCCAATAAGTTTGGTGCACCTCAAAATACAAATGTATGTCCTATATGTTTGGGTATGCCGGGTGTTTTGCCGGTCTTAAACAAAACAGCGGTTGAGTACGCTATAAAGACAGCGATTGGTCTTGAATGTAAGATTTCTCCAATCTCAATTTTTGCGCGAAAACATTATTTTTATCCGGATCTTCCAAAGAATTTTCAAATATCACAATATGAGCTTCCACTTGCTGAACATGGTGTTATTGAGCTGGAAAGTGGTAAAAAGATTGGTGTGACTAGGGTTCACATGGAAGAAGATGCAGGCAAATTGCTGCATAGTATTGGTCAGCGTCAAATAGATGGTAGTTATGTTGATCTAAATAGAACAGGCACACCACTTGTTGAAATTGTATCGGAGCCGGATATTTCAACGCCCGAAGAAGCGTACGAATATTTAACAACTCTTAAGAGTATACTCGAATATTTGGAAATTTCCGATTGCAATATGGAAGAAGGATCACTTCGTTGTGATGCAAATATTTCGATAAGGCCAAAGGGCGAAAAGAAACTTGGAACAAAAAGTGAAATCAAAAACATGAACTCATTTAGAGGAGTACAAAAAGCTCTGGAGCATGAAATTGATAGGCAGATTGAGCTTGTAGAAAGTGGTGCAAGAGTTGTGCAGGAAACACGTTTATGGGATGCAAAAACCGAAACAACAGCTTCAATGCGATCAAAAGAAGGGGCGCATGACTATAGATATTTCCCGGAGCCGGATTTGCCGCCTTTAAAAGTAGATCAAGCTTGGATTGACGATATAAAGTCCAAAATGCCGGAACTTCCTAAACAAAGGGAAGCAAGATTTATTGAACAGTTTAATCTTTCTGAGTATGATGCAGATGTATTGACAAAGGATAAAAAGTTAGCTGACTATTTTGAAAATTGTTTGGAATTTGTGAAAGACAAAAATAAAGATAATAAATTGACCAAAATGATCACTAACTGGATTATGGTTGAGCTTTTGGGTAAACTTAACAATGAAAGCAAAACTATAGAGCAAACTCCTGTAACTGCTGAAAATTTAGCAAACCTTATTATATTGATTGATAATAATACAATTTCAGGAAAAATTGGGAAGACTGTTTTTGAGGAAATGTTTATATACGGTAAAAAACCCAATGTAATAATTAAGGAAAAGAATCTTGTTCAAATCACAGATTCTAGTCAGATTGAATCAATAGTTGATGAAGTTTTAAAAGAATCAACATTGCAGCTTGAACAATATAGAGGTGGAAAAGAACAGTTGTTTGGGTTTTTTGTAGGACAAGTGATGAAAAAATCAAAAGGTAAAGCAAATCCAGCTGAGGTTAATAAAATACTAAAAGAAAAATTAATATAGAGGAGAAAAAATATGTTAAAAGAAAAAGTAGAAAAAGCAATTGAGAGAATAAAACCACTTTTAAACCGAGACGGTGGTGATATAAGTTTGGTTTCAGTAGATGAGGATGCAAAAAAAGTTGTGGTTGCTCTTGAAGGCGCATGTTCAGGCTGCCCTATGTCACAAATGACTTTAAAAAATAGTGTTGAACGTATAATTAAAGAGGAAGCACCTGAAGTAGAAATAGTGGAATCTGCTTAAACTGAATTTGAAATATTTAAAAAATTAAAAACTCCGGGTCAAAAGCTCGGAGTTTTTTTAGGTAATGATAGATTATGAAAAATATAAAACGAGTTGTTAATTTAATTGAAAAAAATTTCCATATTCTGATACTGCTATTTTCTTTGATTGCATTTTTGAATCCAAAATTATTTTTATGGGTAAAAACACATATACCTGAATTTTTGGGCGTGATAATGTTTGGGATGGGTATAACACTTAGGTTCGAGGATTTTGTGAATGTTTGGAAACATAGATGGGCTGTTGCGTTAGGTGTATTTTTGCAATACAGTATTATGCCGCTTCTTGCCATTGTAATAAGCATTACTCTTGGATTACCCAAAGAACTTATGATAGGGATGATTATTGTTGGTTCCTGCCCGGGTGGAACAGCATCAAATGTTATGGTGTACATTGCTGGGGCAGATTTGGCATTATCTATTTCTATGACAATGATATCAACTCTTTTAGCTCCGCTTTTAACGCCGCTTATTATTTACTTCATTTTATCTCAAAAAATTGATGTTCCTTTTGCTGCAATGGTTAAATCTGTTTTGTGGATTGTGCTATTTCCTGTTATTTTAGGTTTATTTGTTAGGCGGATAGTCCATAAAAAGTTTAAAGATTTGTTGTTTGTTTTTCCATCAATTTCGATTATTGCAATTGCTTTGATTATTGGTTGTGTGGTTGCAATAAATAATAAGTTATTGATGAGTTTTCCTTTTTTGGTTTTTATAGGTGTCTTATTACATAATGGTATTGGGTTGTTCATGGGATATATGATTACTAAAGTTTTAGGTTTCCCAAAAATGATTTGTAGAACAGTTTCAATTGAAGTTGGAATGCAAAATTCAGGATTGGGAATAAGTTTAGCTATGAAATTTTTTAGTTCAATGAGTGCCTTGGTGGGTGCAATATTTAGTATTTGGCATAATCTAACAGGTATTGGATTGGCTGAATATTGGAAAAGAAGGAAAACATGAATTCAAATATTCCAAATTTTTCATAAAGATTTATGTGAATTAAGCGGTGACAAAAAGTTATTATCTATACAAAATGGTGCATAAGAAGATTTTGAGATTAAAAATAGCTTGACCAAATGTATTATTGATAATACAATAATCAACTATTTTGTATTATGGAGAGTTTAATATGGAAACAAAAGAAAAAATAAAAAAAATATTATTTGAGTGGAAAGAAAGTGATTTGCCCATAATATATGAAAGAGACTTTGATCTTTCGTTATTAGAAACAAGTGAAATCATAACACTTATGGGTCCAAGACGTGCGGGAAAAACTTACTTATGTTATCAGATGATAAAAAAATTAAGAATAAAAGTTCCGCATGATAATATTTTGTATATTAATTTTGAAGATGAACGTTTGTATCCTTTGAATGGTGATGAGTTGACGCTTTTGTTAGATGTTTGCTTTGAAGTTTTCTCAGTTAATACAAAACATAAAATTTATATATTTCTTGATGAAATACAAAATATTCCAAATTGGGCAAAATGGACACGTAGAGTTAGTGATCAAAATAAGAATATAAAACTAGTTCTTACAGGTTCTTCCTCAAAATTACTGAGCAAGGAGATTGCAACTGAACTACGAGGAAGAACACTAAGTTTTAGTGTGTACCCATTAAGCTTTTCTGAATATTTAAGAGCAAAAAAAATAAAAGTACAAAAAAAAGATATTTTATATTCAAAAGAAAGAATTTTAGTCAAAAAAGAATTCAATAAGTTTTTTAAAATGGGTGGTTTTCCAGCG
>JBHPKP010000063.1:0-4203 GCA_042566505.1 bacterium
AAACCTATCAATGCAGGCAAAAATATCAATGTCGTTAAAAAACATGTTCCAACACCAAGTGCCAACATAAATCCAAACCCAACAAAACCTCTATATTCAGCAATCATAAACGAACCAAAACCTATCATTGTAGTTAATGACGTTAATAAAACTGCCTTACCCGTACTTAGAAATACATGACGGATACTACCTGTTCCCTCATACCTGTATCTATGCATAATATGTACCCCATCATCTATCCCTATACCTAGAATAATTGGAACTGCCATGATATTTACAAAGTCCAATTTAAACCCAAAAACTTTCATAATCCCTACCATCCATATACTTCCTACAACAAGTGGAATCATAACAATCAATGCAGTTTTAAATTTTCGATAATCAAATAAAAGCAGGAGAAACACAACAACAAGCGCAATAACAGTTGCGAGTTTCCCATCGCGTGAAATGTATTTCACATAATCAAGTGCTAAAATCGGTGTCCCGGTAATTCTCTCATCAATACTCCTCATCTGCCTTGTAAAACTTTTCATAAAATTTAAATCCCATATCATTTCCTTTGGCGCAATTGTTAAAAGTATTTTATTCTGATCATTCCCAAAAAATCGGTTTTTAATATTATCGGGTATCTTTTCCAATGTAATTTTTTCAGTATTTGCCATCTTTTTACTAAGCGACCTAAAAAATGGTTCATATGAACTTTCGAATTGCTTTAGCCTATTAATCACAATTGGTTTATTGTAATTAAAACTACCAATTAACTCGCTCAAATAACTCTCGCCCGATTCATCCTGGCCTATAAGCTGCTGACATTTTTCGTCAACTTTATCTTGTCCACCTATGAATGCAATTTGAGAAAGTTCTTCAATATTCATATGCAGCCGTTTCAATTCTTTAATAAGTTTATGAAAATTTCCCCAACGTATTCGAGTAAAATTTTTGTTATATATAAGATTGTTTTTGATTTGGTTTATTAGCGGCAAGCGTTTTTCATATTCTTCATCACTTGGCAGATATTCTGTAATGCTGTCAACTGAACTAACACTTTTAATTTCTTTTGCACGTTTTGTAATTTCTCGTACTTCATCCAAAGTATCCACACGTACCAATGCATAATCCGGACTTAATTCAAATTCTTCAATCATTCTATCTTGAATAATCACAGATTGTGCATTCTTTGGCTCAATATTCATCATGTTGTAATCAAATTTTATATTCAGTGCATGATAGAGTAAAAATATTGTTAACAGTCCACCCATAAACAAAAATAGAATTGGCTTTCTCTCAATATACCCTGCGCTCAATGAAAGAAACTTAAACTCAACATTAGGAACTTTATATTCACCTTTTTTAAATCTTGCTGAAATTTTCTCTCTCACAATCAACATTGCAGGTAAAAATATCAGCGATGTCACAAAGCACATAATTATGCCCAATCCCAAAACCAAACCCATCTCTTTTATGCCGAGTGACTCAGAAACAAGTAGTGCCAAAAATGCAAATGCAGTTGTAAGTCCGCTAACAATAATCCCTGACCCGGATTTTACCATAGTGTTTTTCATCGATTCAGCTGCAGAAAGATTATTAGCTCTATGCTCGTTATATAGCGAAATCACATGCAGTGCAAAATCTATGCCAAGTCCAATAAGTATTGCCCCAAACATAGATGTCATTAGATTTAACCGTCCAACAATCAAATATGAAAACCCTGCTGTCATTATTATCGCAGCTATTAAATTAATAGCTGCAAGAAGAGGCATTACCCAAATTCGAAATGACAATATAAATAGAAGCATAATCAATGTGAGCGCAACAACTGATGTTCTTTTCATATCTCTTGTTGAAAAATCCATTTCATCTTTTTGTATTGCCATGAAACCTGTTAAACCGGATTTCACGTCACCAAACTCAGACTTTGATTCATCTATAACTTTTTGCATCACCTCAATTGATTCAAGTCCCATGTAAATGTCATCAATCGTAAAATTCGGCTCAATAAACATGATAAGCATATTCTTTTTTGGTGAAAGAAAATATGGATCACCAATTAAAAGCCGTTCAACTGCCTGTTCAATCACTTCATTATCCGGATCAAAGCTCGTACCAACATACATCTCCATTATATTAAGCCAACTTTCCAATCCATCTAAATACCTAATAGCTTCATTTTCATCTTCTTTATTCGAGAGACTATCTTCGTCACCAATATATTCTTTTTCAAAGTTATCATTTATACTACGCAAAAGCGGCACAAGTCCCAAATTACTAAACATATTTTTAATACTTTCAATATCCTTGGCTTTCGAAAGCATCAATGCATGATTTTTTATAAATTCTTCTTCGATCTTGTAATCTACCCTTTTGACATATTCCGTTAGAGCTTTAAGTTTTGGGGCAATAAAATGCGCATATTCTTTTATCCTTTCTTCATCGCCCTCAACAACAAGCATTGTGTTTGTTGCATTTGTATACTCATGCATTATATCGTCGAATTCCCGCACCATTGGATCATTTTGCGGCAGCATGTCCGACCATGATGTTTCCATAGTTAATTTTGAAGCCAAAAATCCAGCCAGAACCAAAATAATAAATCCAAACATCAATATCAGCTTTGGATACTTTGCAATAAAAGCACCCCATTTTTTTAATAAATCATCGCGTTTTAGCATTCAATACTCCCATTAAATAAATACTGATTGAATTGTTTTAACTGGTGTTTTTTGGATTATATCAAAATAAGCTTATCACATTAATATTTTAGTATAAAGTGATTATTTCCAACACAATTATAGCGTTGTTATACCAAAGGAACTAATTTCGCCCAAAATAATATTCATTAGAGTGCGCATAAAATACTGTGAATGTTTTCTTTGCTTAGTTCTTTTTGATGCAAATTTGTGTTAGATAATATATCAACTACAACCTCTATTATTTCCCTATAATTTAGCCGAAACATATTTTTTGCAAACCTTAACATCTGGTCCAAAACTAATTTTGTATCCATTATATCTATAATAGTAGCCAACTTAGAAACAATTGATGCATTTCTAAAGATTGTTTGTAAGTTTAAACCACCTATCAAATCACGGGTCAATCTCTGTAATGTTCCTGCTTCACATTTTTGATTAAGAATATATTGAATAGCGGGTTCTTGTACTGGTAATATTAAGTTTAAATATCCTATTAATTCACGTTCTCTTGTTTCTTGACTTTGAATCTCTAATATCTCCTGAAGTTTTAGCGCAAACCTATTGTCATTTATACTCATTGTAAATGATGCTATTAAATACTGCATGTTATCTGCATCTATCATTGTGCATATTCTTTTGAATTCTTTTATTTCTTTCAATGTCATATGAGTGAATAAATACATACCTAACTCACTTTTTACTAATCTCTCATCTATCCCTTGCGTGTGCAATATATTACTCAAGAATACTTTTTTTAGTAACGAGCTTCTTATTTGTTCATAGGTTTTTCTTATTATTTCTGCTATTTGCAAGTCTTCAATATTTAATCTCGCTCCTTGTTCCGCAATACACGGTTTAAACTCAAAACACGTTAAGGCATATAGCTCACATATTCCTTCAAACTTTTGAACCGCAATAAAGACCTTATCGCCAGCTTCCTCTATTTCAAAATGTGATACTCGTCCCAAATCAAGCAAAGGTTCTTTCAAGTTATCCGTACTATATAAACTCCCATTCCTGTCTTGATCCATAACTTTAATAAACACCCTGCCAACTGCTTCCTCTATTTCAAACCCCTTTACTTGCCCAAAATTAACCAGAGGTTCGTTTAAGTTATCCATACTATACAAGGTAAAATTCCTTCCTTGATCCATAACTTTAATAAACACCCTGCCAACTGCTTCCTCTATTTCAAACCCCTTTACTTGCCCAAAATTAACCAGAGGTTCGTTTAAGTTATTAATATTATACAAATTCCAAGTTCCATCCTGCTCACAAACTTCAACAAAGAATGTATCACTTGCCTGATGTAGCCTGACATTAGTTTTCTTCCCAAAATTATATATCGGTTGTTTTAAATTACACATGTCATATAAAATTATATTTTTGTCTCGATCTTTAACTATAAAAAACACTCCTCTACTAAAATTATACATGTCTATATACTGTGTCTCATTAAAAGTATGTATCGGTTCCTCGAAGTTGTCTATATTAAATAAGAAAACATCTTTGT
>JBHPKP010000064.1:0-4063 GCA_042566505.1 bacterium
CCTCCTAGTATAATGTGTTTTTTAGGAACTATATACTATTGTAACAATATTTATTCAGTAGTCAATCGAAATCTATTTTGTATTGATTTTTTTTATGATATCCGACGTGGATTTACCTTTTACCAATGGAATTGTGATAACTCTGCCGCCCTTTGAATGCACAAAACGCCTGCCAACTATTGTGCCCAGTGTATAATCGCCACCTTTTACTAATATATCCGGACTTACTTTTTTTATGATCTGGTATGGAGTAGATTCATCGAAAAGCACAATATAATCAACACAATCAAGTGCAGACAAAACCTCAGCACGTTCAGATTGCGGATAAATAGGTCTGTTTTTACCCTTTAACGCACGAACCGATGTGTCACTATTTAGACCAATCACTAATATATCACCACATTTTTTTGCATCCTTTAAGTACTTAATATGCCCTTTATGCAGAATATCAAAACATCCATTTGTAAAAACTATTTTTTTATTTTCTTTGCGTAGTTTATTTAAGATAGGAATTAATTTGGGAACAGACTTAAGCTTTGTAAAATACATTTACTTTTCACCAAACATTCTTTGCTCAATAATATCACACAATATATGTCCTATTGCAATATGACATTCTTGAACATGTGGAGTATCAGTAGAAGGTACGATAATGGGATAATTAACTATGTTTTTTATTGCCTCACCATTTGCACCGAGCAAAGCAACTGTTTTCATCCCCATTGAATATGCTTTTTCTAATCCTTTAATTACATTCTCCGAACTACCGCTTGTTGTAATACCAAATGCAATATCAATAGGTTTTCCAAGACCTTCAACTTGTCTTGCAAAAATATCCTCATAAAAAAAATCATTACTAAATGCAGTTAAAAATGAGGAGTCCGTAGTTAGAGCAAGTGCTGCCAATGCCTTTCTAGTTTGTTTGAATCTACACATAAACTCAGCTGCCAAATGCTGTGAGTCTGCTGCACTACCGCCATTACCAAAAAACATACATTTTCCACCATTTTTTAAAGATATTACAATAGCATTAGCTGCTTCTGAAATCTTGTCAGTTAAAGTGTCTTCAACAAGCTTTAAAAGTTCAATAGATTTTTTTATTTCATTCTGAATAATTTGATTATTTGACATTTTTTTACCTATTAGATTTAAACTTTGTATCGATAAAGTTTGTATAGAAATCACCCTTTCTAAAATATTTATTCTTCATAACTTCTATATGAAATGGAATTGTTGTCTTTATACCCTCAATTTCCATCTCACCCAAAGCTCTTTGCATTCTAATAATTGCTTCCTCTCTATTTTCACCACTGGATAAAACCTTTGCGATCATTGAATCATAATAAGGCGGAATAGAATAGCCTTGGTATACATGTGTATCAATCCTTATACCAGGTCCGCCGGGAACAACAAATTTATCAATCGGTCCGGGCGAAGGTATGAAATTTTGTTCAGAATCCTCTGCATTGATCCTGCATTCAATTGCATGACCGGACAAAACAACATCTTGCTGCTTGATTTTTAAACTATTTCCAGCTGCTATCATTATTTGTTGTTTAATTAAATCAATACCTGTCACGAGCTCTGTTACAGGGTGTTCCACTTGTATACGAGTATTCATTTCCATGAAGTAGAAATCTCCCTTTTTATCGAGCAGAAATTCAACAGTTCCAACTGTATAATAATTCACAGCTTTTGATGCTCTAACAGCAGATTCCCCCATTCTCTTGCGCAATTTACTATTTACAGCAGGAGAAGGAGATTCTTCCACTAGTTTTTGATGTCTTCTTTGAATTGAGCAGTCACGTTCCGGTAGATAAATCGTATGTCCTTTCTTGTCTGCAACAATTTGGAACTCAATATGTCGAGGTTCCTCAATAAATTTTTCCATATATACTTCATCATTAGCAAACGCGGCTCTTGCTTCTGTTTGAGCTGTAACAACTGCATTCTCCAGCTCCTTTTCACTCTGAACAACTCGCATCCCTTTTCCACCGCCGCCAGCTGATGCTTTTACAATAACAGGATACCCAATTTTTTTTGCAATTTTTTTCAAGTCTGATTTTTCAGTCAAAATGCCATCGCTGCCCGGAACAACCGGTACTTTTGCTTTTATCATTGTCTCACGAGCCTTTGCTTTGTCCCCCATGAGAAGAATCGATTTTTTAGATGGTCCAATGAATGTCATTCCGCATGATTCGCATACATCTGCAAAATATGTATTTTCCGACAAAAACCCGTATCCGGGATGGATTGCATCAGAGCCTGTTATTTCAGCAGCACTGATAATATTTGGAATATTTAGATAACTCTCACTCGAAGATGCCGGTCCAATACAAAATCGTTCATCTGCAATTTTCACGTGCAAACTGTCTACATCTGCTTCCGAATGAACAGCTACGGTTTTTATACCGAGTTCTCGACATGCCCGAATAATTCTAACTGCTATTTCACCTCTATTTGCAATCAATATTTTTTTAAACATATTTACCCCCTCTGACCGCTCATGACCAAGAATAATTCCTGACCATATTCAACCGGGCTTGCATTTTGGATTAGTATTTTATCAATTACACCGTCTATATCGGAAACAATTTCTCTTTTGATATTCATAGCTTCAACAATTCCTATTTGTTGTCCTTTTTTTACCAATGCACCTTCTGTAATAAATGGTGTTTTCCCATTTGCAGGCGCTAAAAAAAATGTTCCAACCATATTTGATTTAATTATTTTGCGATCTTTTGTAAGTTCAGTTTGGGTCTGTTTTGTTTGATTAGGAATATCTACTTGAGCTTCGCAAGCAGCAAATGCAGCTTGATTACGTTTCATTCTAAATTTCACACCTTTTTTTTCCCAGCATAATTCATTAATATCAGTTTTATCAATAATATCAAAAAACTCTTCAATTTTTTTTGTGTCCATTTAGCCTCCTAGACTCTTTGTACATACTCGCCTGTACGTGTATCGATTTTGATTGTATCGCCAATTTCAACAAACAAAGGAACCTGAATTTCTGCACCTGTTTCAATTGTTGCAGGTTTTGTAGCGCTTGTTGCAGTATCGCCGCGCAGTCCTTTCTCTGTATATGTAACTTTTAGATCAACAGTAGTCGGAAGTTGTACACCCATTATTTCTTGCTCATATGAAAGTATATCTACTTCCATATTATCTTGCAAAAATTTTGAACCAGTACCAATATGATCATTATCTAAATGAAACTGCTCATATGATTGAGTATCCATAAAGTGATACAAATCACCATCTGCATATAGATATTGTGCTTTTCTTCTTTCTAAAACCACCTTCTTAAACTTTTCACCGGAGCGAACAGTTCTTTCGGTTGTAGCGCCTGTTCTCAAGTTTTTTAGTTTGAGTCTTACAATAGCTCCACCTTTGCCCGGTTTATGATGTTGAAACCAAACAACTGTAAAAAGCTGCCCATCTATTTCTAAGTTTACACCATTTGAAATGTCAGAAGTTGAAATCATAATATCCTCCCATTTTAGTTATAAGTTGTAAGATTTTTTATTTAGTTAGTATTTCATAACCGGTCTTTGTAACTCTAATTGTATCTTCCAGTCTTATGCCTCCCAAACCTTTTACATAAATACCCGGTTCAATTGTAATGATCATATTTTCATTCAAAATTTCATTTGAATGCATGCTCACATATGGAGCTTCGTGAATATCCAAACCTACGCCATGACCTGTACTGTGCAGATAATTTTTTCCAAAACCTTTCTTCTTTGCCAACATGCGTGCCAACTTATCAATTTCAGAAGCCTTAACACCCGCTTTAACACGCTTCATAAGCTCTTCTTTTATTTCAAAAACCGTTTCATATATATAGTATAATTTTTTAGATTTGCTGATTTTATCTAAAAAGAAAATCCTTGTCAAGTCCGACTGATAACTGTCAAATTCAGCTCCAAAATCAACCAAAATTATCTCATTTTTACGTTTTTTTACATTTGCAGGAATATAGTGTGGATATTGTGTATTCTTTCCAAATGCAACTATTGTATCAAATGCTTCTTTCATATTATGTTTTGCAAAGTTTGTG
>JBHPKP010000065.1:0-3943 GCA_042566505.1 bacterium
TTGCCATTATTTAAATTATCATCGTAGCTCTCTTGAATATAAGCTTCGACTCCATTATGATTAGTGGTTCTGGTAACATATTTAATTCCACTACTTGATAAATCTATAGTATTTTTATGCAAAGGATTTCCTAATTTTATATTAAATATACTTTTCATATTGAATACTTTCCATTCAGCCACATTTAAAAAGTATTTTTTTTCAAGTAAAGATGCCTTTTCCATATAATCATTTACTTTAAAGTTAATTTCTTTTATATTGTCCGGTATTTTATCAATCGCTGGAATAAAAATATCTTTCAATGTTTTATTCGCCTGCCTTCCATAACTATATCTATACTTATTTTTTTCTATAGCTGCACAATAAAAAATCATTTCAGGTGTAGATAAAATTTGCTTTGGTTTTAAAACATAGACATCTCGACCACTATAGTAAGCATAAGGATGATAAAATGAAGACAACACACTACCGCTACATGCAACACTTATTGTATGTTTTGGATTTGGCTCGATATAATCCAGCGCTCTAACATGCCCAACAATCCCATTATTCGAAGATGTTCGTGAAACAAAAGGAATACCACTTGAATCCTCTTCGCAATTAATCATTTCAAGATTAACGCCATACCATATATCAAATATTTCATCTAATCTTTTCATTCTTCTACCTTATTTAAAAATTTAAATGCTATAAAATCTTTCATTTTCTTCTCAAAATCTGCTTCAGTTAATGTTGAATAATCTGTTTCCATATAAGCTTCTGCGCACCATTCGTCTATTCCAGTAACTTCTTGCTTCACTGATAAGCCAGATACTACATCAGAATTATGATAGGAACTTAGCCACTTATTCTTAATGTTATCCCATTTTCCTCGCGCATCAATACGGCCTTTATGTTTTCTTTTTTCAAACCCGTCATCTTTAAAATAACCAAACCATGTTTTACGCCCGGTATTTTTTTCATTAGCTTTAAATACCATAATAGATGTTACCACTCCAACAGGATAAAATAAATCATCAGGCATTGAAAGCACCGCTTTTAAATGATGTTTTGCTAATATTCTATTTTTTACAACTATTAATTCTTTTTCATTCTTTATGCCGCAACTCATTTGCACAATAGCAATCACGGTTCCATTTCGAGGAGCAACCACATTAAGTGCATGCTCAATAAAATGCATTTGTCCGGTTGTTCCAACATCATATGGCGGATTTAAAACTGCTATATCTGGCTTATGATTATTTTTTATTTCGTTCTCCTTTACAAAACAATCGCCGCAATATATATTTGATTTTCCATCACCACGCATCATCATATTAGAACAAGCATATGTAAACATAGAAGGACGCAACTCCACACCTACTAATTGTTCCGCTTTTATTTGTTTTTTCTTTTCTTGATCATTGCCTGCAAACGCAAGCATATATTTCATTCCAGAAATCAAAAAACCACCCGTACCACAACATGGATCATAAATAATGCTGTCTTTATTTGTCCGAGCTAAATCACAAAATAAGTCTGTAACATGAAATGGCGTAAGTACTAAACCTTGATTTTTTTCATTCCCTGCATAACGAATAAATTCTGTATAAAATCTACCCAAAACATCAAATCCACTTTGATCCATATCAACAAGCGGATAAACATTTTTATGCAGGTAATCAATCATTTCTTTGATAACTTTAATTGATTTTTCTCTCTCTTTTCTTTTTTTATGTTTTATTTCATCTTGTTTAAAAATGGGCTCATTTAATATCTTTCTATATTCGCCCATCATCTCATCTTTATTTCTGACTTTATTCTTTTTTAGAACATTCTCTATTGCAGAAATTATTGCTTTAGCCATATTCGCAACAGAATCTTGATCTTTGTAAGTCTTTCGAAAAAAGTCATCCAAAAGCGAAAGCAAAATTGCACTCACAATAGTACAGCGAGTTAATTCGGTAATTGAATATGCCTGATATTCTTCATTAAGATCAATTGCTTTTTTTATAATATCTATAGTTTTTATATTTTCTACAAATTGTTCATTATTAAATAATTTTATATAGTCATTTATAAAAAGTAATTTTGTATCGTCTTTTAGTTTTGTATATTTCTTTTGCCCTTTTTTCCAGCGAAAATGCGAAACAAGCAATTCATTTTCATTTTGCCCACTTACAGCAACAGCAATAACATCAAATTCTTTAGAAAGATATTTGGCATAATTTAATACTCCATCTACTGCAAAATCTTTTGGACTGTCTATCGTTTTACTACAATGCGCCAAACTCGAACCTTTACACTCAACAACCATTAAATAATCAATATTTCCCAAAGGAAAAGAGATAATAAATTCGGGTTTTCCTATACCTTTCCCGCTTTTGGACGCACCTTTAAGAAGATTAACTACTCGCTTGCTATATGATTTTTGTTCTTCCAGTTTAATAGAATTATATAAAGTATCTTTCTTAAAATGCTCTCTAACTATATTTTCCGTAATTCTCTCGTTACAAAGTATCGGCATCTTTCCTCCTTTTTAACCATAGTAACAATTTAGTATTAAATGCACTTTAACAAAAATAAATAATTTTTTCTATTTCTCTTTTTTCAAATAAGTCCTTTCATCTTCCTCACTGCACTCTCAAGTCCAGTAAACACACTCTCACAAATAACGCTATAGCCAATATTTAATTCGTTCATTCCGTAGATTTCTGCAATTGGTTTTACGTTTTCGTAATCAAGCCCATGTCCCGCATTTAGTTCGAGCCCTAAATCAACTGCAATTTTTGAAGCATGCTTTATTATTTCGAATTCTTTCGTGCAGTCTGCGCCGGTTAGATTTGCATATTTGCCAGTATGAATCTCGATCGCATCAGCGCCTAGTTCTTTAGCTGTACGAATCTGCATCTCGTCCGGTTCGATAAACAAACTAACAACTATATTTTTTGCTTTCAATTTTTCAATTGCACTTGCGGTTTTTTCTTTAAACTTTTGAACATCTAGTCCACCCTCTGTTGTTAGCTCCTCGCGTTTCTCAGGAACGATACATACATTGTGAGGTTTTACATCGCATGCAGCATTTATAATCTCATCGGAAAGCGCCATCTCGAGATTCAATCTGGTATTTATATTTTTATTCAAAAGATATACGTCCGCATCCTGAATATGCCGACGATCCTCACGCAAATGCACAGTTATTGAATCTGCGCCTGCTTTTTCGCAAGTAAGCGCAGCCTCCAAAATATCCGGTACACTGCCGCGCCTAGCTTGCCTAAGAGTTGCCACGTGATCTATATTTACACCAAGTTTTATCATTTTATGCTCCCAAATATTTTTCTGCAATTTTTTTATAATCATCTGCCATTTTATTTATCTCATCCTGATTCTTGCCTTCTATCATAATTCTCAAAAGCGGCTCTGTGCCTGAATATCGAATAACTATACGACCTTCGTCTTTTAAAATATTTTTCATCTTGTTATATTCTTTAACTAATTCCGGAATTTCATCTACTGATTTTTTTTCCTTTACCACAAGATTTATCAGCACTTGCGGATATTTTACAACCTCGCTTGCAAGTTCTTTAAATGTTTTGCCTGTTTCTCTTATAATACATAAAATCTGAAGCGCTGTAAGAAGCCCGTCACCTGTATTTGAAAATTCTTTAAAAATTACATGGCCTGATTGTTCGCCGCCAAGCACACTATCATGTTCTTTCATTGCTTCATAAACATATCTATCTCCAACCGCTGTTTCAATAACTTTTATTTCATTTTTTTTCATAAATGAATGAAGCCCAATATTACTCATTGAAGTTGTGACCATTGTATTATTTTTCATCCTTTAGAAATTCTGAAATGATGCACATAAGATGATCGCCGTCATAGTCACCACCTTCGCTGTCTGTAAACAAAACTCTATCGCCATCTCCATCGAATGCACACCCAAGATCAGCCTTATGTT
>JBHPKP010000066.1:0-3793 GCA_042566505.1 bacterium
CTTTTTGTCCAAGCACAATGAATGGATAATTATAATTATGAATTTTGTACGGGTATTCTGCAAGCACTGCAGCATCATCTTTTGGTTTTACTGTAATAAATCCGTCGAGTTCCGGCAGTAAGTTCCAGATAGTTTGATTTGTTTCGGAGTCTTTGGCTAGTTTCATAATTGGATGGATAGGTTTAATAATTTTTGGTGTAAACAAGCCTTCAATGATTTGTTCATCTTTAAAACTTAATTTAACAGGAAGAATGTCTTCCATTTCCGTATTTTTGTAACCACCGCCTGTAAATGAATTTTGACCTGCTATAATTAAGAGTGCAGTACCGGAGCTGGTCACTGCTTTTTTGATGTTTGCCAGGTAACTTTTTGGAAATAGCCCAAGATATGAGAAATTTTCTAATATGATTAAATCAAAATTATAGATTTCTTTTTCAAATACTTCTTTGCTGGGAAATGGAATGAGTGAAAGTTCTTTTTCTGCATAACTGTTTATAGTGGATGCATTTCTAAGAATGTTTAAAGATACAAGTTCAGTTGCAGGATCACTAACCAAAACTTCACGTAAGAATTTATATTCCCAGTTTGGTCGTCCACACAAATACAGTACGCGAGTTTTGTCAGACCGGATCATTATATTAGCTGAATAGTTATTATTTAAATAGGTCAATTCGTTTTCTAATCTATCGATAGAAATCTCGAAATAATTGTTTCCTAATTTATTGGATTTAAATTCAAATTCTATATCCTGTATAAAGTCATTGTTAGATAGTTTAATAATTTTCGTTTCTATGAGTTTGTTATTTAGTTTCAAATTTACACGCACCTTCTTTCCCCTATAATTCAAGGCTTTGATTTTACAGCTTAAAAAAATTTGAGTCCCTTTGAATGATGTAAGCGGCGAAGCAACGTCATAAATACTTAAATCTTTTGAGGATTCGCTTGGTAGAATAATAAAAACCGGTAGAGCTAAAGCGTCCGGTGTTGATCCGAGTTCGGAAAAGGCATTGTGACGCGCATCTGTTAGAAGCAGCACACACTTAAATTCATTTGTTTTGTCTGCAAAGTAACTCAGCGCATTTATTAGGTCTGTATTTGCATTAGATGGTTTTGTAAGTTTAAGAAAACTTTCCGATGTTGTTTTTTTGATTTCATCAGAAAACACAAAATGTTCAAGCCTGTATTTTGAATCAATTGATTTGAATGCATCTGATTCGATAAAGTTTTGAAATCTTGAAAAACGGTTTGTGTTCCCAACATCCATGCTGCCTGAAATATCGTACACTACAGCGATTTTCTTATGCTTTTCGGGTGTGTCAAATACAATAAACCTTGGACTCAAAAAAAGAAAAATCAAAAATAAAATAATCAAATGTTTTAAAAATGACAATTTATGGAATTTTATTAGCAGAAAAATATAAATCGATATTAGAAGTGTAAAAATAATTATATATTCCCAAGATGGGATGGTAAAGTTTAACATGTGTTCCGTGCTCTTAACCCTCACTTCCAGCCTCTTTTCTATAGAGAGGTGGAACCAGCTTGAGGGTTATTCTTTGGTTTTGAAATAATCGTACAGTTTTTGATCTAAATATGGCTTATGTAAAATATCTTCTTTATATGTTCCTGTAACGGAAAAGACAATAATATTCGTTGTGAGTTTTTTTGCCTCCTTTCTTTGCAAGTTCCCATGTGGTATGCACTCATAAACAGGATTGTTTTGTTTATCATTTATCCAGGGTGCGAAAATATCATTTTGGCAAATAATGACTCGCAGATTGCCATTGATGAATATGCCTTCCAGAGAATTTGATTTTAGGCTTCGACCGCCAATGAAATTGATTAAATAAAATGATTTGTATAATGCATGTGTATCTGCAATTTTGCGTACGTGGTATTCTGGCAGGATTTTTCTGAGGTTAAAACGTACACTTTCTAAAAAAGGGGAATTTCTGGATAGCCCGCTATCATTGACCAATAATAGTCCTCCGGATTGAATGAATTTTCGCAAGTTTGCAATTTCTTTTTTTGTTAGGTTTGGCATTTGTGAATCGCCTGTTATGCAAATGAATGGCGATGAAAACAATAAATTATTATCAAGGGTGATAGTGCGAGCTTGTTTTATAGGCTGCAAGTTTGTTTGAGTATTTAAAAATTTGTGAACTTCACTCCAAAAAGATGGATATGGATTCCAGTTTCCATCATATTGAATTTGCGTGAATACAAACGAATCTCGCTGACTACTTGAAAATGAGATCGTAACTAATGATATGAGGATAAGTGGAATGTAGAGGTATTTAGTCATTAAAATTTCATGCTGCCATCTTTGTTGTATGTAATTTTATCTATAATTTTATTCTTTTTATATTTGATAATATTCAAAATTTCACCTGTATCATAATATTCCTCAGTTGTGTTTTCGAGCAAGCCATTTTCATATGTTCCTTTTGTAAAGAGCGCTCCATTTGAATAATAAAATCTATATTCGCCATTTTTTTTGTTATTCGCATATTTCCAGATTGCTTTTATTTGCTCATCTTTATAAAACTCCCTTGCCATACCTTCCTGCATTCCATTTGAAAATGTTCCTTCGTAAAGTAGTTCGCTTGTTTTATAAAAACTTTCGATTTTTCCGTGTTCTTTTCCGCCTTCATACATAAGTGTTTGTTTCAATTGCCCTCCAGGATAATATGTTTTCACAATCCCATCAACAACGCCCATTGATACGGTATATTCTGATTTAAGCTTTCCGTTATCGTAATATTCTTTGTGCACTTTATCAAAAGTTTTTAAAAAGCTTGATATTTTATTGGATATATCGAACCTAATAAGTGCATAACTACTGACACTAAGTATAATAAAAAGTATTATTGCTTTTCTCATAAAGATTACCTATTTTTCATTTTTCTTTTTATTGTGTTCTTTTCTTTTTGGCAATTCGCTCAATTTAAAAATTGTTACGGAACCATCGTCAAAAATTACTTCAATATCTTCTTTAAACATGTTTGTAGATTTAACAAGTCCAATGCCATCCTTTGTGGATATTTTTGATCCGACTTTTGGCATTTTTTTTGCCATCTCTTTATAAAATGCATTTTCATAGCTTAGGCAGCACATTAACCTGCCGCAGCATCCGGAAATCTTGCTTGGATTAAGCGCAAGTTTTTGGTCCTTTGCCATATCAATTACAACAGGTTTGAAATCGTGCAAAAAAGATGCGCAGCATAATTTGCGGCCGCAATGTCCAAACCCACCCATCATACGAGCTTCATCACGCACACCAATTTGTACCATTTGAATTTTAGTTTTGAGTGTTTGCCCAAGGTCTTTTATGAGTTGACGAAAATCAACTCTTGAATCAGCGGTATAATACACAAAAAGTTTACTACGATCGAATATGTATTCAACGCATGTTAGATTCATCTTTAACTTGAGCTCATCAATTTTTCTTTGGCATGTTCTCAAAGCTTTAATCTGTTTCTCACGCAACCTTTGCATTCTTTCTTCATCAATGGTCGAAAGCTTTCTAACAATTTTATAGATTGGTATTTTTGTGGTTTCGATAGTTTTTTCTTTGTTAACAACTTCAGCAAATTCCAGTCCGTTGTCTGTTTTTATAATTACCCTGTCATCAACCTTTATATCCAAACTATGTGGATCACCGTATACAAATTCTCTTGGCTTTCTGATTATTAAACCTACTACTATTGGCATTTTATTCTCCCTATTCTTTTGGTGGAAGTATTTGTCCTTCAAACATGTCTATTACTTGTTGGACAAGTGGTTCGTTGTT
>JBHPKP010000067.1:0-3634 GCA_042566505.1 bacterium
CAGGTGCTTTCAGTTTTGTGTAATACTCAACTGATGCCCTGCTTAGACTTGTAAAAATAACTACATCGTTTGCATTAATATTTTTTATTAAATATTGTGCAGATTTTTCTGCTATATTCGACTTTTTCCAATTTTTTTGAATTGTATAAAAATTATTTATAGCAACTATCATAATAAGAAAACTTATCGCAAGAACTACAAACCTATTTACAAACTTAACGAAAAAACTACCCAATAGCAGACTGAATGGAAAAGCTGCAATTATCATTCCCCGCCATGGCCAATATAGCGGTTTGAACTGTGAAGTTATTAATGGAGCAAGCAACACAGTTATAAAATATACTGACAGAAATGTATTTGTTCGTGTGCGAAAAAATCGCCAAAATCTAGCATTCCATAAATTTATTTTCAAATTATATTTATTATCCAAATTTGTTTTTCTTATTCTGAGCAACGAAAAAATTAAAATTAAAAATAAAATAATTTTTGAATTAATAAGCTGTATTAATAAAACATCCGATATTGACTTCATTAATGGGAATTTTGTTATCCACGAAACCGAAGCTCCAATATTATTTGTTAGTAATATAGGCGCCCACAAAAAATAAAAAGGGATAAGAGAGATAAACATAGCAACTAAAAATATTTTAAATGTTTTTTTTGAAAAGAAGGCAGCAAAGTAAGCAATTATTTGCGAAAAAACAACAAATTGAAAAAACATGTGCGTAAATGTACCACAAATAGCAGCTAAGCAATACAGCAATATATTTAATTTTCTTTTGTTCTGATTTTGAAACACAGCTATAAAAAACCACGTTGATAACACAGAAAAAAAGCCAAGCATAGAATACATTCGGATATTTTGGCTATGAAAAATTGTGATCGGACTCATTGCGAACAAAAATGTGCACATAAAAATAGCTAGTTTGTGTTTGTGCAGTTTTTTGCAAAATAGATATACACTCAAAACACTTAATGCATACATCAAACCTGAAAATGCCTGACTTGCATATTCGCCAATTCCAAATATTTTTATCCAAATAGAGAACACGAAAAAATAAAGAGGTGGAGAATTATCAGTCTTCATTTTTTTTAGAATATCCAACAAATTGTTGTCTGCTATTAAAATACTGTAGGCCTCATCGAGCCATATGGAACTAGACTTAGGTAAGAATGCAAAGATAATTACTGCAAAAATTGAGAAGACAACAATTGACCAAAAAGTTATTGAAAATATTCGATCTGGTTTTACTTTCGATATTTTCACACAAACTCCTTTTAGAAAATTCCCAAATCCAAACTCAATATACTGAAACTAAGTTTATTTTATTGAACCATCAATTTATTATCAACCTAATTATATACACACAGCACAATAAAACCAAAAACATACACGCGCCAATCATTCCAATGCTTGGCAAAAGTACAATAGGTATGAATAGGGCGCCTAAGCATGCACCAAATAGATCGCATGCATAAAGCAATCCCTCTTTTGAAGTATTCTCAACTGCTTTGAAATATCTATTAACAAGTGGAAACTCCAGCCCCACACCCAAGCCTCCAAAAACTGCAATAAGCGGCAAAATTATTTGAGCAATAAATTTATGATAAAATATATTTTTAGTTGAAGCTGAAAAAATGAAGGCAAAAAGCAGAATCAATACACTAGCACACAAAAATAAATTCACATTTCTCAAATATCGCATTACAGATTTTGTATCTGTTTTTTTTGCTATATATTTACTTCCCAAAACAATCCCAAACATGCTTGCAGCAATTATCAGACCAATGAAAATATAAACATTTCCGTAAATCATTTGAAACCCATAAATAACTAAAAGTTCAATACATAAGCAAATAAAACCTGTATTTATCGTCAACATAGGAACAAAATACTTATTGGGAAGTTTAATTGAAAATAGCAAAATAAAAAGAGCAAATGCAAAATAATATATAAATGAAATCTTTTGAATTTGATTGAATATCTTTGACACAAGAGAACCAAAATGTTCACTATAAAACTTTAAAGCATAGTAATACCCTCTAGGATGAAAATCTCTATTTATGCTTTCCTCAGTAGAAGCAGCTAGTGCATTCTGCACAAATTCTACTCGCTGTTTCAGAAACAATATTGGAATTTGCTTTTCTGTCATGTATGTATTATCCAGATTTTGAAATTTAATTCTTTTGGAAATTATTTCAGGATCATTTGTTAAATAAGTATTATTCCCGGATGCATTAAAAATAATTGATTCACCCGGAAAAAGAGCAATATATCGAAAAACATTTTTTAAGGTGTTGTATATGAGTGAATTATACTGCAATAGCGCTCCTGCCAAATAATTTTCATTTGAACTTATACTAAAAGAAAAAACACCCTCCTCATTAAGTACATTATTAATCTCTTGAAAAAATTCTCTCACATAAAACCGGTTTGCATCAATTGTGAACGGGTCTCCAATATTCATTAAAGCCACATCATATTGTGCATCCTGATTCATCTTTATCCAAAGTCTAGGGTCTTTGTATATTATGTTGACTTTTGTATTCTCTAAACTCTTACGATCATTTTCATTAATATGTGTTTTTGCCACTTCAATATACTTTTTATCGAGCACAATATAATCGATTCGATTAATTTCATATTTTAATACCTGGGAAATTATTCCACTTGCAGCTTCGCCAATAATGAGTATGTCTTTGGGATTCTCAACTTGATTCATGGCTAAATGAACTGATGTTTCACTTGCAAACAAATCCGGATTTGAAAAATGCAGCATGCCGTTGTGATAAACACTATGAATGTCTTCATCTTTTGTAATTATATAATTTCCATATTTTGAAAATCCCGTGTCAATGACTTTATATTGTTTGTATGTTGCTTGTATTGTTTCAGAACTTAACTTTTTGAAGTGTCCGAACAGAAAGGAACTTATTACAAAAACTATTAATAATAAATTACTGATTTGAAAAATACGATTTTTTTTGTTTGTTGAATGAAATAATAAATTTATAAACATTAGATTCATTACTAATATGAATCCGGCTATATACATACCTTCAAAAAAGTGTACAAGGAAAAATGAAAATATCATTCCACCAATCATATCACCCGTTGAATCATATCTATACATTGCGCTAGGCGCATCAAAAACATCACCTGAAATATCCGAATATATTCTTACACCAAAAACAAACTGCGCTCCAACAATCACCGCTGATAGAGAAGAAATAACCATGGATACCAATAACATGTATTTGATTGGCATTAACTCGCCCGGCAATTGTTGAAAAATAACCGGCATCATGCGAACAAGTACTATAGACAACAAAAAGAACCCAGCCTGTGCAAACTGACAAAATGCAAAAACTCTAACAAAATTTTTAATCCTCACTTTCAGTTTGCCTGCCAAATAGCTGCCAAACCCTGCCCAGATAAGCCAACTGGCAAATATCAAACTAATCGATAATTCATTTCCTGAAAACACAATGGCAAGTTCGCGAATGAGAACAGTTTGGATAATAACAGCAGAAATGCCGACTGAGATGAGGACTAAACGAAGCATAGATACTTTTGAGGTTATTGTAGGCATACATTTCTCTTTAAGTTAATAATTTTAATATACAAATTTTA
>JBHPKP010000068.1:0-3550 GCA_042566505.1 bacterium
CCAATCTTTTTTGTATAAAATAGAGAAGATTAGTTAAATTTTCTTTTAAGGAGCCGGGTTCAATATATTTTATAGTTGATGAAGGATTAGGAACTTTATATTCATTTATTTTTTGTCTTTCTTCTTTTATAGAAATAACTCTATCTAAATCAAATGCTTGTTTGGCAAGTAATTTGTAGAGATAAAAGCAGCTCATGTAAAGCAAATCATAAACTATTAATCCTATTTCTTCTTTATTGCCGTGCTTTGCAATAAAGTCAGTTAATCTTTTATCAAAATTAAAACTTAAACTTCTAGCATCATTTACACCACCCATATATACAAAATACGTGTACAGAAAAAGAAAAATATTTTCTAAATTATGCCTATTGTTTGTATCCAAATTAAAATTACGAATAAATTTCCAATCATGATGCAAAGTAGGCGGGTGTAAAAACAATCCCCATACTAAATTTCGTATCGAAATCTCTCTAGCTATACCTTTGCATGTTTTCAAAGAGGCTCTCCATATATTGCCCTGATAGTTTTCCATGTTTGGAATCACTAGGCCTCGCCCAGCAGATTCGAGAAGCATTTGACCGGACAAACCACCAAAAGACAATGTATCTCTATCCAATGTTTCAAAAGATATTCTTTGCGCATCATAGTTATCGGACGGAGGCTGCGAACCTGGGGTAAAGGTCACATCTATTTTTAATTTCTTGTTTGTTCCCTTTATCGGATAACTGCCAAAATATCCCCGAACCTTCTCACGTGAAAAAGTTTTTGTCCATGTATCGCTAAAAGGCAATAAACTTTTCTGATTTTGGTCCATAAAACTTTGAAAATCTTTTTTCTGCGAAACATAAACTGCAATATCCAAATCATTTAGTTTCTCCCACTCATCAAAACTGCGAACAGAATATTGATATGCCGCACTACCAATAATATTCACCCGAGTTGAAACGCCTTCCATTTTTCCTAAATTATGTAATAAGTATCCCAGGGTTACCGTTTTTTCACCATACTTGCAAGGAATAAGTAGTTCTGTTTGCAAAAATAATAGCAAATCCGTTTTTTGGATAACTTCATCTACAAATTTTTTATATGCCCCGTCATCTATATACGCAGACTGTTTAAGTATTTCAAACATTTGTGAAGATATATATAACCTTTTCGATTTCTTTTCGGAAAACATAATCAGATCATGGCTATTTATGTCATCAAATATTAAAATTTCATAGTTTCTAGCTTTTGCTTTAGTAACAAAATAATTTAATATTCCTTCTTCTTTCTGCGTCAAAATTCTAAGATTTTGGTCAGCAAAATATTTTCTGATTCGCTTTAAAGAACGAGTATGCTTCTGTGTTTCTTGCTTCTGTTTTTTCTCTATCTCCGATTTAAGCTGTCCTATATGTAATTCTATATTTTTTAATTTTATAGTGTGTCTGGCTTCTTCCGTTACATTATTTTTTAAATTTTGTTCACTACTATTTCTTTCTGACCTCAAATTTTCTAGCTTTACTAATCTTTCATCATCAGGTTTTACATTACTAATTGTTTCGCATTTCCCGGTTGTATCGTACAAACAGCAGGTCATAGAAGCCATTAGAGTTTCTATTTCGGACTTTAAAATTTCAATCGCGTTTTCTCCTTTACTAATTCTTTGACGCAATTTTTCTATTTGTTCCTTAAATTTTTCACACTCTTTTTTAGCTCCTTCAATCCGTATTGCTAATTCTTCTATTTCCGAATCATTACTATTTATCTCTTTATATATTTCTCTTATGTTATCTTCAAGCATACCACCTTGCGCAAATGATGATTTTACTAGTGAACCAATACAAAATAACGGAGTGTTTACAAAACAAGGATTGGGGATATCAACTCTCTGACTATCATTTATTTTTTTTAAAATATTATTGCAGCTATTATAAGACATGCTACTTAAAGAACAAAAGTTTGCTAACGGATATTTAGGAATCAATTGCCTCCATTTCTGATACATAACTTTTGTTTCTCTATTTTTCTTTTCTGTTTCTTTTCGTATTTGTTCTTGTAAATCTTCTTTTCTTCTATCTTCTACCTCTTTTTGTTTTTGTTCCTCTATCACCTTTTGTTTTTCTTGTATCTGTCTTATCAAAAAAGCCTTTCTTCGAAATAAATCTTCTTTTCTTTCTTTTCCCTTAATATAATCAAATCTTTTAGACTTAAGTTCTCGAGCAATATTTTTCAATTTTACGTTAAAAGCATCAATTAATTCCTGTATATCATCCAATTTTTCTTCCGTAAGAATTTGAATTTCAAGGTCCGTCATTTCTTTTTCAAGATTAGATAAATCGTTGTTCACTTGTTTTTCCTTGTCCTTTTTTCTTTGCTCTTCTATTTTCTTTTGCTCTTCCTTTGCTTTTTTCTGTGCCTCTTTCTTTAACCTTGTCTGTGCCTTTTTCTGTGCTTCTTCTTTTGCTTTTTTCTGTGCGTCTTTCTTTATCTTTTGTTCTGCTTCTTTTTTTGCTCTTCTCTTTTCGTATTCTTTTGCCTTTTCATCTGCAACTTTTTGAGCTCTTAGCTTTTCCTGTAGTTCCGCTGTTGCAATCAAATTTTTCAGCTCTTCTTGATTCCCAAGTTGCTCGGCTAAATCGTACACAGTCTTGCCTTTACTATTTTTTGCATTCACACTCGCTTTTGCAAAAACTAAAGCTTTCACACAATCAGGATACTTGTTTCCTAAAGCGCACATCAGCACTGTAGAACCATTTGTATCCCTTGCATTAACATTGGCCTTTGCGGATAGCAAAGATGAGATACAATCCGGATTCCCATTTACTCCAGCGAACATTAACGCTGTAACGCCATTATTACCCCTTGCATTCACACCCGCTTTTGCCTTTAATAGATTTAACACACAAGTTAGATTTCCCCTTAATCCAGCGCGCATCAACGCAGTTTGGTTAGTATTGTCTCTTGCATTCACATGTGCTTTTGCTTCCAATAAAGCTAATACAGAAATTACAGGCGCGTGTGCTACAGCCAACATCAACACAGTAGCACTATTATTATCTCTTCTATTCACATCCGCTTTTGCAGCCAGCAGAAGTAATATACAATTTAGATTCCCGTTACGTACAGCATAGGTAAGCGCTGTCCAGCCTTCATTATCTCTTGCATCCGCATCTGCTTTTGCATCCGACAGAAGTGATATACAATTTACATACCCCTTCCTTGCAGCTTCAATCAGCGCAGTCGTACCATCATAATTTCGTTCATTCACATCCGCTTTTCCGTCTAAAAGAGCTCTCAGACAAGGCTCATCTCCTTTTTCGACCGCAAATAACACTGCGTTCCTATTACAACCTAATCTATACATCAAAGCCTCTATTTTACACTCAGCTATTGAATTTAATGCTATAACTTTTTGCCAAAGATTGAAAAAAAGCTTGGGAATAAAACAACAAAAAGAATAAAGAAAATTCACTCTTTTTTTATGAGCAATAGCTTTCGCATTCTTATTTATCGGGTGGAACAAAGCTTTGCTTGCTTTTACATAACTATCATCCTCTCTTCTAAACAC
>JBHPKP010000069.1:0-3503 GCA_042566505.1 bacterium
ATTGCGTCTTTTGAGGGCATATAGGTTTGCTGCCCAGTACAATTTCAGTATAGATAAACGCACCGCAGAAGCCATTAAAAAACATGTCAAATTAATAGTCCTTTCATCATCTGAACGCATTCGTGAAGAAATTTCAAAAATATTTCAGACTACTAAAAGCTTTCATATTATTTATAGTATGGATCGGATTGGGCTTTTAGAAAAAATCTTTCCTGAAATCAAAAATCTTAAAAAAGAAAAAACTTATTATTTTCATCCGGAAGGTCTTTGGGGGCATTGTTTGGAGGTTTTGTATTGTTATGAATTTATTTTGCAAAATCTTAGCAGTTTATTCGATAAAGAGAAATTGCAGCTTTTGTTGAATTATATTGATTCTAGTAATATGAAAATAATTCTTGCTTTAAGCAGTCTTTTGCATGATGCAGGAAAGCCTGAAACTTTAAAAGTTGAGTCCGGTAAGGTGCAATTTCATGGGCATGAGAGATTGTCGAGTAAAAAAATCAAAAATATAATGAAAGATCTCAAATTTAGTAATAAAACAATCGAGCTAACAAAGAGTATTGCTTACTATCATATGAGTCTTGGAAATATGGTTCCCTTGAAAAATGTAACAGACAAGGCATTCTATAGGTTTTTCAAAAAGGCAGGGGAGGCTGCATTTGGAGTAATGATTATTACACTTGCAGATTGTTTGGCTTCAATGCGGGGTGCTCATAATATTAGTTATAAAGATACTATTTCAGTACAAGAATTTGAGAGTGAAAATTTTAAACAGTATCGAGATTTTGTTAATAGAGTTTTCAGTTGGTATCTTTCGAAAAGAAAAGTAATGGCAAAAAAACGTATACTTTCCGGTACTGACATAATGCAAAAACTCAAGCTCAAGCAAGGTAAACTAATTGGAAAAATATTAGATATTTTGGACGAGAAAGTTGTTGAAGGAAAGATCAAAACAAAAGCTCAAGCATTTAATTTTATTAAAAAGTGGCTTAAAGAGCAAAAATGAAACTTTTAAATAAAACACAAAATTCATTACTAACTGAAAACATGCAAGAAGCAAACACAATCTTTAAAAAGATAAAGGGTTTGCTTGGAAGGAAATCTATTGGAGAAGATGAGTGCCTTTTGATTCCTGGGGCAAAACAAATCCATTGCTTTTTCATGAGATTCCCAATAGACATTGTGTTCTTAGATAAAAATAAAAAAATCATAAAAATATATAAAAACTTTAAGCCTTATAGAATGACGAGCTTTATATTTTTTGCAAAGCATGTTTTGGAGTTTAAAGTTGGTTTTTGTGAGTCAAAAAATACAAAGTTAGGCGATGCTTTAGAATGGTAAAAATTATTGCTTATATAGCGGCGACATTTTTCTCAAACGTTCGATAATTGGCGGCAGGACTTCTAAAATATAGTCAACATCTTCTTCAGTATTAAACCTTCCAAAGCTGAATCTAATAGAACCTTGTGCAAGTATCACATCGATCTTCATAGCGTTTAAAACATGTGATGGACCAAGTGTATCGGAAGTGCATGCGCTGCCGCTTGATACGAAGATTCCCTTTGCATCAAGCATCATGATAATTGATTCACCTTCGATATAATTAAATGCGATATTTAAAACATTTGGCAAAGAATTTTCTAAGCTTCCATTCAAAAAACTTGCTTTAATGTTTTTCATAATTCCCTTGTGAAGTTTAAGTTTAATATTTTCTAATCTTTTTGCTTCTTTCTGTAAGTTTTTTGCAGCAAGTTCGCATGCTTTTGCAAATCCAATTATGCCTGGTACATTTTCAGTTCCTGCTCTTTTTGCAAATTCATGCTTTCCACCGTGAAATAATGGTTCGATGATAGTGCCGTTCTTTATGTATAGGGCACCTATTCCTTTTGGTCCATGGATTTTGTGTGAAGAGATTGCGAGTAGATCAATATTCAGTTTCGATAAATCAATATCAATTTTTCCAAATGCCTGGACTGCATCACTGTGAAAATATATTTTTCCAAGATTTTTAGCTTTTCTTGAAATATTTATTTCATCCAAAATTTTTCCAATTTCTTTTATTGGTTGTACGGCTCCGGTTTCATTATTTGCAAACATTATAGAGACTAGGATGGTGTTTTCCTTAATACAAGATTTGAGAGTGTCTAAGTCTATAAGTCCATCTCTATTCACTGGTAAATAAGTTGTTTCTACGTTTTTAGATTCCAAATACTGTGCAGTTTTGAGTACAGCATGATGTTCGATAGTTGTTGTTACGAGATGTAAATTTTTGTTTGGCGTATGTGAATTAACTATTCCTTTCAATGCCCAATTATCTGCTTCTGTTCCACCGGCTGTAAAAAATATTTCTTTTGCAGAACATTTTAAAGAGGCTGCAATTTTCTCTCTTGCAGATTCTATAGCATTTTTTGTGAATGAACCCATTGAATGTGCACTTGATGGATTACCAAAGTGAGTATTAAAATATGGTTCCATTTCTTTAAAAACTATTGGATCAATTTGTGTTGTTGCGCTATTGTCAGCATAAACTATTTGACTTTTCATTTGACGGCTCCTCTTTATTTAAGAAAAATATTTACCTACGAAATCTCCTACAAAATGAGTTGTAAGAATAACTAAAAAAGCAATTATAAGGTGCTCGATAATTACATGAAGAGGATTATTCTTTTGTGATTTTGCAATTTTGTAACTTAATAATGTAAGTATTAATAATCCCCAGATAATTCCTATTTTAATAGCCAAAGCCAGTTCAAATAATAATATGGGGATAATAAAACTAAGTGAAAATATAGCTTTAAAAATAAATGTGGATATTGTTGCTGTCCATATTTGTTTTTTTGTATGAATATTTTCAGCTTCTTCAGAAATATGTATGCCCAATGCATCTGAAAATGCATCTGCAATAGCTATTGTAAGAATGCCGCCTAGAACAACAAGTTTTGATTTTGTAGTAGAGTGCAATCCTACCATAAGCCCTAGTGTGGTAATTATTCCGGATGTTACTCCAAAACTAAATCCTACTTTGAGTGAATGTTTCATTCTATGCCTCTTGATTTTCGAAATTTACAAAAAATGACTCAAGGTTTTCAGTTGGGAAAAAATATTCAATTCTTCTATTAAGCATGTCATATATTTCTATTGCGGGTCCGGTTTGAATTTGGCGATTCATAATATATTTGCTCATTTTTGGATATACTTTCATCATGCCTATAATAAAAGAAATTGGATTTTTCATTGGAAATTCCGAAACAATTCCTTTTGATAAAGGAACTTCAAGGATGTTGTAATGAGCTCTGATTCTTTCAAGTTTACTTCTATCTTTATATTCAATAATGCAGCCTGATATGCTTCTCAAGTTTTCTGTTTCTACATTTGCTGGATTGTCATAATAAATACCAAACCCACGTGTACATGCAATATTATCTGATATAAGATCATTAAAAAGTTTTTGTTGGATAAGTGCTGTATTTTTATAATCCCCAATGTTCTTTTCATACACAAAC
>JBHPKP010000007.1:0-42595 GCA_042566505.1 bacterium
TGTGTATGGAAATGTTTTAGATTATATTGAAACAACCGCGGATACAACAAGCGGACTTTCAACATCTAAAACATGGAGTGCAGACTCATACGATAAGTTTGGAAGAGTGCTGGAATATACGGAAATCAATACTGATAAAAACGGGATTGAGCATACAAAGGATTGGCAAGCAGACAAAAATTCTTACGATGATCATGGGAACTTGACAGTATATACAGAAACTACAAAAACTATTAAAGAAAACACTGAACTTACTGAAACTGTAAATTGGCATAGTGGTGAATATGGGAAGTACAATAGGCTTACCTATTATGAAGAAACCGCAACTGATATTTCGGGAAATACATCAACAAAAACATGGGAAGCAGACGAGAATAATTACGATCATTATGATAGAGTTACAGCATTTTTAGAATGCAAAACTGATCCAATTGACAGCACAACAATAACCAACCGTTCAAGTATAAACTACTTTTTAACAAATGATATTCTATCTTACACAGATAACAATACTGACATACGAGGTAATGAATACAGCAGTAATTGGATTGCTGTTTCTTATGATAAATATGGACACACAACTGCATATACCGAAACAAAAACTGGCGAACAAACTACAACTGTAAAAACTTGGGACAATGCTAAATATGACGCAAAAGGAAATCTCGAGAAATATAATGAAATAATTACTCAAGAAAATGGAGCAGTAATTGAGAAGATATGGAAAAATGGGACATATGACGAATATGGAAACATGCTCTCATACTCTGAAACAAAAACTCAAAAAGATAGTGAAAACAAAATTAGTTTAGAAACTTCGGTTGATTGGTCGGACGGAAAATACGATATCTATAACAGACTTCTGCATTATTTGCAGCATACGCAAGTTGGCGTAAATGCAGCGACATCTAAAGTTTGGGATGCATATATGTACGATGCGTTTGGGAGAGTGACAAAATACAATCAGCTAAATATCGACGGACTAGGTAATGAAAAGGAAATGATGAGGTCTGATATTGAATACTCTAATGTAAGCGATATATTAAGTTATACGGACGAGGGAACAGACCTTCGAGGCAATAATATAAAAATAGAATGGAACGCAGATAAATCTGATTATGATGATTACGGACGTGTCCAAAACTATACAGAAACAACAACTCAATTTGATATGCAGACAAAAAAAGTTTGGGAGCATGGAGTCTATGACAAATATGACAGGATACTTTCATATGAAGAAACAATAACTTCATCACAGGGCAATAATGAAGTAAAAGTTTGGGAAAATGCTGAATATAATGCGTGCGATCAAGTTGTAAGTTACAAAGAAACAAATATAGATGCGCAAAAAAATGAAACAATCAAAGAATGGTCAAATGGCGTATATGACAACAATGGCAACGCAACAAGTTATCATGAACAGTTTACTGATGTTTTTGGATTGGTTAATTCAAAAGATTGGACAAACGGACTATATGATTCTTACGGCAGAGTGAAATCTTATAATGAAACACTTCTTGATGGTTATGGAGTAACACGATATAGAAACTGGTATGATGCTGAATATACTGACTGGGATGCTGCGAAATATACGGAAAAAACAAGTGATGATCGAGGATTGGATACTGAACTTATAAAAACGCGGGAAAATGGAACTTATGATGCTCGAGGAAGAATTGTGAGTTATAACGAGACAACTGTAGATTCATGTAATAATGAAACTATAAAAACTTGGACACTCGGAGCGTACGATGACTATGACAATGTCAGCTCATATAGTGAAACAAATACAGATACACGAGGGAACCAAACATCATTGGATCGTGAGAATATGGTCTATGATGAATACAAAAATCTGCTTTTTTATTCTGAAAACGGAACAAATTCAAATGAGGTAGATTATTCAAAAGTTTGGGAAAATGCAGTTTACGATGCAAAAGGTAATGTGCTTGCATACAGGGAAACAACAACAAACCCAAATGGCAAACAAATCAAAGAATGGACAGATGCTGAATATGAGAACAATAGAGTTTTATCTTATTCAGAGACTAATACAGATATTCTTGGTCGGGAAACCGGACTTAACTGGTTGAATGGTTCATACGATAAGTACGGACAGATTGCGCATTACGAGCAAACCCTAACGGATATAAGAAATAATGAAACAACAAAGATATGGGATGGGAAATTATACGATAGTTTTGGAAATCTCAAAAAATATTCGGAAACAAATATCGATGCTTTGGGAAATGAATCGAGCTTAACCAAAAGAGATATTCAGTATTCATCAAAACGCGACATGCTTTCATATATTGAGGACGGAATTACAATAAACGGTTACTCTTATGATAAGCTTTGGACTGCAAATGATTATGATCATATTGGACGAGTTTTAAATTATACAGAGTCAACTACAAATGATAGAGGCAGTACACTCACACGATATTGGCAGGATGGTGTTTATGATGAGTACGATAGGGTTATGGGATATGCTGAAGCTAACAACAAGAATGGCACCATAACTGAAAAAGTTTGGGGCAATGCAATTTACGATAATGCCGGGAGAGTGCTTTCTTACATCGAAGAAAATACAAATGAGTTTGGCGGAGTATTGGCTAAACAAAGAACAGAAACCGAATATAATTTATTAGATGATATTTTAAGCTACAAGGAAGTAATCACTGACAGCAGTAATGATGTCACAACCAAAGATTGGACCAAAGCGCAATATGATAATTATGGAAGGATGGTTTCATATAATGAAGTTTGGACCGATAAATACAACAACACATTTTCAAGAAACTGGATAAATGGAACTTATGACAGCAAAAATAATCTATTAAGTTATCACGAGACAATAATTGATTCTGAAAATGTTGAGAAAACAAAGTCACGTACTCAAACCTCGTACGATGATTATGGAAACCTCACAGGTTATACTGAAACACAAAATAACGAAATACTCGTGTACTCTGCTGTATATGGCAATAAAGATAGGCTTTCAAAAACAACTTTAACACTTACCGATATAAATAATAATCTAACAACAACCACAAAGGATTCATTTGTTTATGATTCTGACAATAATTATTTAACATCCGGTTACATTGAACAAAAAACAATGCAGGCTGAAACTCTCACAACTACTTGGTCTGATATTGAGTATGACGCAAATGCAAATATGACTACCTATGTTCACGAACAAATAGATTCAAGTAATCCAAACGCTCTCAATACTACAACTGCTAGTGATTTAAACTATAACAATGATGGTGAACGGATTAGTGGTTGGGAGCAGACTGAAGTTGTAGATGGGGAAGAACTTGATGTACTTATTGATACAGAATATTTACAGGAAAATGGCATTATAAAAACTATTACAGCAACACAGGGTACAGACGAAAATTCTAATGAATTTGATTACACTGAAATTACAGAAAAGGAAAAAATTACAAATGATTCATACAAAGAAACAAGAATTCTCAAAGATGATGATACGGAACAGATAATCACAACAACTCGCCAGATTAATAAACGTGATGATACGGGTCGTGTAACTGCATATCAGGACACAACTGTAGACAATGCAGCATTACTTGTTCCGACGACAATCATCAAAGACAATATGTTCTTTGGAATGACCGGAAACATGCTTTCTTACAATGAAACAACAATCACAAGTAATAATGAAATCAAATCTGTTTATGATAATTTTATTTACGATATTCATGTGCGAACTAATAGTTACTTGAAAACAAAATCTTACTATAAAGAAATTGAGGGAATAAAAACAGATGTTACTGAAACAATAAAACGTGAAAAATCCGAATACGATATTTTGGGCAGATCAAAAGCATATTCTGAGACCATAAATTACTCTCATTCTAATTTGGTTAGAGAAATAGATTATAAAGCTCGAGGATATAATAGTTTGGGATTGATAGATTCGTATGTAAATATAGAGACTCTTGTTAAAGATAATGAATTTTTGCTGAATACAACGGAACGTCAATTTATCGAATACAATGAGTATGCGAAAATTTATGGCTATGAGGAATATAATACAAGTTCTGCAAAACCCAATAATACTGACCATAGAATTGTAGATGGAATTGTTTATGATCAATTGGGGAATATAGCTGAACAAAATGAAACTTCAAAATCCATGTTTTATGAATATGAGAACTATGTGTTTAACCAATTAAATGATTTTGAAATATTTAATGGCACACTACTTTTAGTGCAGGGTAATGAACTTGATTGGAACACATTAACGCAGCTTCAAAAACATTCACTTATAAATGGAGAGTCGGTTGTAGTTGGTAAGATTGAGGTTAGAATAAATCCGAATGAATCGATTACAGTAAAAAGAGAGCATTTGATCACAGTGACAACAATTAGAAACAATGCAGTATATTCAGCAGGACGTTTGGCAGGTTATGACGAGAAAATTACAACAGTTGGCGAAAATTATGAAGTAAAAGAGAATAAGACTCGGTCAAATATAAAATACACCAACAATCAAGTAACTGAATATCAGGATATAATAATCAATGAAGCATATCCGAACAAAACAACAACCATTACTATGCAAAATGAATATGCACAGACCCGTGAACTGATTGCATTTAATAAACAGACGCTTGAACAAACACCGGATTATGAGACAAAAGAAACTCTTGCTCGATCAAACATGATATACAATGCTGACAGCCGATTAGTTAGTTATAACGATGAGTTAACCAATACAAACACAGGCAGCAAAATCGTTCGGAGAGAATTTGATGGTATGCGCTACGATATATGCGGAAATCTTATTGCACAGCATGAGATAGAGTCAGATAATCTGGGTCGAACAAAAGAGACCACAACTGTAAATATAGATTACAATAATCGAGGTTTGGAACTTAAACGTGAGGAAATAGTTGTTGAAGATGGTTTGATTGAGACCATAATCACTGACAATGCAAAGTACAATGCAAACAATCAAAGAGTTTCCTTTACTAAAACCACAACAAATAATAAGGATGATATAGAGCATAATTATGCGTCAAAGAATGCAGTGTATGATAATTTGGGACGCATGACTGCATATGAAGAAGTATATCACGATGTGCATGATTCTTATGAAAAAACTATAGAGTATTCGCATGCAGTATGTGGGTTTGATGAATACGGCAGAAGCAATTCAAAACAAACTGTTACAAAAGATTCAACTACTCCTGATAAAATTATTACTAAAATTACAGACAGTATAAAATATGATAATAAAAATAGAATGTATTCATATTCTGAAGAAATCACAGACACAAGCAATAAAACTATTGTTGAAACAAATAGATTTGCAACAAATTATAATGAGTTCGCAAATGTTTTAGGTTATACGGAAAGTTCGACATCAACAAATATTGACTCAAATATACAAACAGATACTACTCGAAGTAACATGATCTATGATGCATACAATAGACTTCTGTCGTATATTGAAACAAATCAAAAGTATGATGAGCTAATAACAACTGCTTGGACAGCAGCTTACGACAATAAAGGCAATATGCTGAGTTATGTTGACGCAAAAAAATATGATGATGATTTTACAACAACTGAAACCAGACAAAATATAATCTACAATAATTTGACACAAGTGATTTCTTATGAAACTGAAACAGTTAGTAATTATACGTGGAAGATAATAACTACAAATGAAACCAGATACGAACAATCTTATAACAAAAACGGTCAATTACGGTCATATAAATCAACCGGCACATCTGACGATAAAACTGAGATTACAGTAGATACCGAAAGATTGATCACAACCTATGATGATGCAGGTCGTCAAAACACATATTTCGAAACTGTGCATACATACTCAAATCCTCCAAATGATGAAGTTGATATATATAATGAAACTAGCCGATTTGCAACTGTGTATGATGATTATGGACGAGAAAAAATCTACTCTAATGAAATAAAATCAAATAATGTTAAAGAAACCACAACAAGAGAAAACCTTGCATACAATTCAAAAAATCAAATCACTAAATATACTCAAACAAGTACTAAGATTGCAGACAATCTAAATATCCAAAACACAATAACAAAACAAAATATCGAGTATGCAAAATGGGCGCAGGAAACAGCATATGAAGAAATTAGAACAAATAATATTAATGCAAATATTGAGCAGAAAATCACGCATACTTATGACGCAACAGATACATGCAAAATCACAAGCCTAGTCACAACAAACGAAACCTACGATAAAGCTGATAAACATAAATATTATTTAGCTGAAACTAAAACAAAGACTGATATATTATACGACGATAAAGGTCGCGAATTAAGCTGTGTGGAAATATCAAACTCTAATAATTCAATTGATCTTGAAACAAAAACACTTGCTTCAAGTACATGGGATTCTGCAACCGGGAGATTAGTTTCATCAAATAAAATGATCAGCACATATTCAAAAGATGATGAATCATACAAAATAAGTACAAGCAAAAAGCATGACAATATTTCATACGATAAAATTGGAAATGAGATTTCTTATACTGACACTATTACAACATCTGATGAATCAGCTCTAACTACAATAATCAATGTGTCAGATTGCGTATATGGAATTGACAACCGGCTTTTGACCTATCAAAAAAATATCCGAAAGTCAGATATTTTCGGACTTGTTTATGAGGAGGATCAGGCAAGAACAGAAACAACATATGATGAGTTAGGCAGGACTACAGGCTATGTAGAGGATAAGGTTCAGTCCGATAAAAAAGATATCAAAGCAACTGTAACATACAGCAATGCAGAATTTGATGATTATGGAAATGAGTATAGTTATACGAGAAATATAAGAGAAAAAGCATTTGATGAAAATGATGCGCTTATATTGGATACTGAAACTCAAACCAACCGAATTTGTTCTCGCTATAATTCTATGGGACAGCTTGTTTTCTATGAAGAAAATTTAGTTGATTCAAAACAATCCGGTTTAACGACAAATATTCAAAGAAGCTCCTCGTACAATAATATGAATCAGGTAACTGACTATAATGAGACAAAAAAAGCAACAGGCGATAATTATGATGTGAGATCAACTGTTGTACGCTCAAATATCGAATACAACCAAATTAATCAGATGAAGCGATATACTGAAACTATCCAAACACAGCCTGAAGCTGCAAAGGATATTGTTTGGGAAAGTACTGTTTATAACAATTATGGAAAACTAACTGCATATGCAGAATCAACAACCAGAGACAGCATTTTGCTTAATACAAAAACATGGTCCGGTAAATATGAGAATGGTTTAACACTTATTGAAACATTGGAACAAAACAAAAAACCTTATGATGAAATTTCTATTATAAACCAAACCAATATGACATATAACGCACTCGGGCAATTAGTTTCCTACAATGAAAAAGGCACAGGAATTTTAGGTTCGCTCGAGGATAATGTATTTACTCAAGATGAAAAAGCATACACAAAGGAATATGAACAGTCATTTGATATTAATGGACTACAGTCATCCTTTACAACAAACACCCTGTACAATAGCAGTATACGGATAAATCAAACTAGATTTAATATAAATATAAATGATAAAGGGCAACTCGAAGGTTATGACGAGATCATAAATGAAATATATCCGAATTTATTGGATAAAGATATATCAGTCAACTGGACTGCAAAATATAACAAGCAAAATCAATTAACCGGATCAACACAAAACAAAACATCAAAGCTAGAATCTTTTAACGGTGAAATAGTTTACGAAACTGAAATCTATTCGGAACTTGACAAGGTATATAACCAATATTCGCAAGTCACAAGCCAAAAAGAAATTTATGAAAAAAATGTTTATTCTGATGAAGTACATGTAAATCCTGTATCAGAAAGCAGCCACAATAAAACTACGGAAAATATTAAATATAACGAGTACAGTAGGAAAGTATATTACGAAGAAACATACGAAAATTATCAAGGCACAACAAACACCATTTGGTGCGCATCCGGAATTGATGAGCATGGGAACACAATCGGTTATACTGAAACAGGTAATGTAAATGGTATTGATTTTTTTAACGAACGCTCAAACATAATTTACAACGATTATAACCGTGTACTTTCGTACGATGAAAATGGCTTTAAGAATGGCAAAATGATCGAACGTACATGGACAACAACAAGTGATGATTATGACCTACTCAATCGAAATCTTGCATATTTTGAAACAGGCTGGACAGAAGATGGATATTATGAACGAAATGTATCGGATACAAGATTTAATGTGCAGGCACAGCAG
This sequence comes from bacterium, assembly GCA_042566505.1. Classification (GTDB taxonomy): domain Bacteria; phylum RUG730; class RUG730; order JBDRED01; family JBHPKP01; genus JBHPKP01. The sequence continues at coordinate 8,318 of JBHPKP010000007.1, forward strand.
GTTTCATATGTAGAAACCGGAACCAATAATTCCGATGGCAAATACACAAAAACCAGAACCAATATGCAGTATGCAATTAATGGTCAAACTGCTTATTATAATGAGACACTCTATTCAAAGGGCAAGGTTCATGAAAAGACGTGGAACATTACATTAGGCTACTGTGCATCCGGAAATCTTTTGGGCTATACAGAAACAACTAATACATATCAAAACAATATGCTCGAAAAACAGACCAAAACCATATGGACTGCAAATTTTTTGGATAGCTATTCTAATAACAACTTGCTGCATCATTCCAAGACAATCACGTACACACTCACAAAGGGCGATGAAAGCGCTCCATCGCAATACAAAATCACAACGCACGAACGATCGAATATTACCTATGATGCTTGGGGTCGTCAGAAATCTTATTACGATAGTTTGCAAAACCAAATCTATAACTATAACTCACAAGAATCATTGAATCTTGACAACATGAATATGCAAAACTTGCTTTTTGTAGACGATGAAACAACGATCACATACAGAAAAGACATTACCTATTACGGAGAATCCGAGGATAATAAATATGATGATGAAAATAATCTTATTGGCTTGCGTAGACAGTATTTCCAAGCAGCCTGCAATGACCTCATAATTTCATCGGGTATGAGCGAAAAACCGATTGAACGAGTAGTAACTGACATTGTTTATGACTTGCAGGGACGAATCTTGGATTCATCAAGAGTGGATTTGGAAGAGTCAGTGTTATCAGCAATTTTGACACGATATATTGAGCTTGTTGAACTAGTCAATAATGGACAAGCAGCTTCATCTGATCCGTTATTCACTCGTGCTGCATATGAGCTCGGCGCGCTTGTAAATAGTACTCAGAATGCAGGTACTGATTTGCTTACACTTATTGCATACAAAATTAGTGAACTGAAAACTGCAAGTGAGGAGGAGCTGGCACGTATTGAACAAGAACTTGCAGATGCAAATATGGAAAATGACAGTTTGCAAGCTGACTATGATGCGCAAGAAGCATTAGTAGATGAAGCAGATAAAATTTATGAAGAGGCAGTTGCACAGGCATATGATCTTATCTCTGGCAGTGATTTTGTGCAGAAATATCGAGACAATAAAGAGCAGTTAGATGCAGATATTGATAAGCTTGCAGCTTATGCCAATGCTATGAAAGACCTTGTTGAGTACAAACAATACATGACAAATGGCGAGAAGATCACTGAAGAAAATTTAGGTAATACTTTATCCCTTAACTGGGCAAATTTAGAAATTGAGTTGGAAAAATTATTGGCAGATGAAGAAATGACACTTAAAGAAAAATGTAATCTGTGTATTTCTGTGAAAACCGGGATTGATGCATTCATGAAAACTATCAACTCTGTAACTAGTAAAGGTGAGGACTTAATTAAAGGGCAAACTGTGAATGTTTCAGAGGAACATACTGAAGATGGTTTGTTTGGGGAAGCTGCTGCAAAACTTTTAGAAGTAAAAAGCGCATTGGAAGATTTAGATGACACAAAAGCAACTTTGGCTGGTTTAGAGCAGTCCCTTATTGATGCACGCGAAGATTTGGACGGTATTGGAGATGAAGAAGGAGCAGTGGCAGACTGGGCTGGAAAAGTAGCTGCTTTGAAAGAATATATGTTGACTAATTTGGGAGTTTGTTTTGAGGGAGACTCATTAATCGATATACAGGGATTTGCAGTGCTTGCGGAAACTTATTTTGACGGGGCAACTAAAGATAAATTTAACGAACTTTTAGGCGCTGCAGCTGCAAGTTTGCAAGCTATAACAAATATTGCTTCAAAAGAAGATTTGGAAAATTTGGAACAATCGGATAGGGATTTGATCGTTAATATTTTCCTAGATACTTTAACAAATATGAATGCTCTACTAGGAACTAAAGATGATTTTGGATCAATGGAGTACATCTATAATGCAGTTTATAATGATTATGATGCAAAAGAAACAGCAATGAATACAGCAAAAGAAAACTGGGAAACTGCAGAGTCTAATTTGGAAAAGTATACAGCTGTTAAAGAGGAACTGGAACAAAAGGTCGCAAAAACTAACAATGAAAAAGATAATGCGCTGGATGTATATAATGACGCAAATGATGAATATAAATTTACAGCAGAACAGTTTGCATCTGCATTAAAAGGCGAAACAATAACAACAAATATCAATGATTGCGGGATAGACTTTACAGCTGCTTATGATAACCTGATTTACTACGGCAAACATTATGATTGGAACTTTATTGGGGGTAAGTATCGATATTATTATCAAGAGCGTATGATACAAAACACTGATGGTAAAAATTTTAGAATTAAGACCAGGTATATTTGGGAAGGAGGCAAATCGGAATTTGTAATAACCGAACCAATCACACTCAATCAAATACTCGAAGATCCGAATACATATAAGGATGCGTATGATGTTGTAGAGCTTGATAATATTGGGCTGTTTCAGTCGATAAATGATCGTTTGGCAACTGCAAATGCTGACCAAGTTGCAAAAGAAAAAATACGAAGTAATGCATTAGATGATCGAGATGAGGCGCAAGAGGATTTGGATAATTATGTGAAGGATGTTTATGATCCGGCGAAAAAAGCTTATGAGGTATTGAAAGGCGCAGATGTGAATTTTGAAGTTGCAAAATTGCAGAAAGCAGCACAAGAAGCAAACGTTGCAGCATTGTTAGCTGATTATACTGCAAAAAATACTGCGTGGAGTAATGCAGTAACTCATTACGATAAAGTTGTAGCTGAATGGAATAATACTCTAATTGATCCGACACCAGTTTCAGATGCCAATATTACAAATGTTTTGTGGTATGAAAAAGATGAAGGAAATAGGTATAGATTTTTTCGATATAAAGAAAATAACATGTGTGAAGTAATAGTATATGAAGGGAGTACAGTTTATGCACAATGGGATGTAACAATTGATGTGTTATTGGATGATCCAGATGATTTGAAAGATAAGAGAGGAACAAAGGAACTTTGGGTTAACAAGATAGATTCTTTGCAAGTTATTAGGATTAATAAAAACGCTGCTTATAGTGATAGGAATACTAAATGTGGTACAAAAGATGCAGCATATGGAGTATGGCAGACAGCTTCGACTGATTTAACCAACTACACAAACGATGTATATGATCCTGCGAAAACTCAAAATGATGCTTTTATTGCTGCAAAAACTTTATTAGATACATATGCATTAGAAAAGGAAAGATTGAGAAATGAAGTTGTAAAAGCACAACAAATATATGACCAAGCAGATATTGTTTATCATGCATCTCAAAATTTGGTTGTAAATGATAAAGCAACATATTTATCAGATTTAAAAACTGCATTCGGTACAGCAAAAAGTAATTATACAACTGCAAAAGGCACCTATGATGGACTTGTAGAGGAATGGAATGAAACACTAAAAGGGGAAACTGTTTATTTTACAGCGCCACCTTTTAATCATTCATATGATAAGTTAATTTATCATGCATATTTTGGAATACCGAGCTCTCCACAGGATAAGTATTATGAGCGATATATACAATATATTGATGGAGAAAATTATGATGTTGTTACTAGAGTCCTTGTAAAAGACGGTACATGTGAGAGTACTATTAAATGGACAGATAATATCAATGAGCTTTTACCAAATGGTGCCATCTTATTCCCACAGTATCCAGATGCATATGCCACTATTTATTCACTTGACCTCAAGCCAGATCTCCAAAAACTTAAAGATGATAAACATGCAGCGTTACTTGATATGAACCAAAAACTTGCAGAAAAAAGCAGAGCTGAAACTATTTATAATAATGCAGTTGAATATTTTGAAAATAATATAAATCTTCCGCAAGAACTAGCCAATGCAATCTCCGGACAAACCGCACATGTAAAAATAGATGATGGAAATATAAATTATGAATATGTTTTGGGTGAAGAAGTATATCGAGGAACACACAATGATTGGGGAATACATAAAGAACCTGCAGAGACCAATGTTCCGACCGAGTATCCTATTCAGCATGCTGACGGCACATGGCTTAATGTAACATTTGACGATATGGGAACGCCAAATGATTTTGCAGACGATGTTGTTACAAAAAAAGAGTATTTTACACATACAGATGATTTTAATGATGCAAATTTAATATCTGCAGAAATGTTCACTACTGCGGGATACATGGATAGAATAGTGCATTTCGATGGAACGGTTTCACAGGGAAATGATCCGGTTGTAACAGATGTGATTCAACTTACTAGTCAAGGATATTTTTCATTTAACTTTTCTACGCCAGAAACTATTGGAAACTGGGACACATTAAATTTTGATGCATCATATACAGCTGATAAATATGTAGCTGTTAAAAGGACTACTTTGGATGATGGGCGATTCTTTATGTCAATGCAATTTTATGAATTAGTTGATGGACAAAAAGGTGATTTGGAGAGTGCTGCAAATAGATATTATGATAAAAATCCAACTGGTGTAGATTCAAAGCTATTATATGAAGAGATATTCGATGCTGCCGATAAAATCATTAAACAAGTATTTTATAATTCACTTGGTAATGTTGAAAAAATACATTTGTTTGATGACTCTGACACTAATGCGGTAAAAGGTCAAGATTATGATATCTGGGAATTTTCAGGAGATGGCAAATATATTCCAAATACATATTTGGATTATGACGTAACACAGGAAGATTCGGCAGCTGCAAGTCAAACCGGAACTATACATATTTCATATAAAAATATAACCATAGAAGGAACTAATTATGAAGCGCGTGTAGTGACAGAGAACTTCAATGATCCGACTGTGGAGCCAAGAGGTGATTTGGATGAGTTGAAGTGGGAACATTGGTATTTGAATGATGGCTCAAAGTACATGACTTTTCATGATAATAAATATTATATCAATCAAACTAAACATGGTGAGGCAAATACAATAAATGTATATGGAGATTCCGATGGTAATGGTATTTATACATATGACGACTTGATAGAAAAACAAATTTTTTCTGAAAGTGGGAGAATATTATATAAAGCATATAATGATCCGGGAAACATTATGTACCATGGACTTCATAGCGACTATGAGCTTGTTGACGAAGAATATCGATACTATTATAAAGAACGATTTGTGAAGTATGATGCAGACAATGACAACTACAATCTCATTACAAGAAAAATATGGGATACCGGTACAAGTGAGTACACTACTGAAAAAACAATGACCTTGGATGAGATGATTGCTGATCCAAGCTTATATAGAGACATTAAAGATAAAATCACACTCAATGCAATGCCACAGTTTTATAGCTTAAAGGATCAGGTAGCTATGGCAAATGCTGATATGGGTACAAAGTTTACAGAAAAAAATGATGCAAAAGCACGATATGATACTGCAAACAAATCTTTGACTGATTATAAAACGGATGTCTATGATCCAGAAGTGAGCGCAGAAAGCACAACAAAAGGTATATACGATAAAGCTAATGGCGAATATACAACTGCTTTAGGAAAAGAAGAAGAAGTAGATAAAATATTAGATGCTCTTTCAGGAAGTTTTGAAACAATTGTAAGTGATTTGAGTGATTCATTGGGTAATGATGAAACTGAAGATTCTATTTTTGGTGTGATGAGTAAAGTGCAAGGATTGGAATTTCTTATCAATCAACTTGAGGAAACTGATATTCCAAATGCAAAAACTGAAATTACAAGATGTCAGAATGAATATGATAAACAAGTAAATGAATATGCGGCAATACTTAGGAAACTCATCAAAGGACATGGGTTAGAGTTTTTCAATGGTGTTAATAATGAACTGTATCAGTCATTAATGGAACTCGAAACAGGACTTGCTTTAGTTGAAAGCGCGAAAGCTAACAAAAAAGAATATGAAGAGACAAAAGGAAAAATAGCAGCACAACAAAGTGTGGTACAAGGAATAATTTCCACACTAGATTTGGATAAGCAAGCAGAAGAGTTAAAGGTTGCAGCTAATGGGCAAATTACTGAACTTGAAACATACTATGCAAATGTCCAAACTAATAAAACATTTCTAAATGAGTTCCTCTCTAACCTATCGAATTTATTCAGTAAAGAAAATATCAAAATAAGTTTAGATAAGCTGATAAGCAGTATGAATCACGGATTGAGTACTTTGGTTTCAGTGCAAACAGAGCTTGCAGGTTTTGTATCCACAGCAAAATTGGCAGGTAAAACGCTTCCCGAAATCTTTAATCAATATTTCTCAAGCGAAGAAGTTTATGATTACAATGCGACAATAACAAGGAAAACCAATGTCCAATACGACGAATACAACCGTGAAATATCTTGGGTCGAGAAAACAAGTTCAGCAAACGAGCTTACAAAAACTCAAATAGCTTATGTTGAGGTAACATATGAAGCAAACAGTCAATCTACCAGATACGCAGCTTATACATCGCGTATAGTCGAGGAAACAACAAATCCTGATAATACAATCACAACAAAAGTAACAAATCTTTTCAAAACAGATATTGAATACAATGCGTTTGATGATCAAACTGCATACAAAGAGCTTACGTTAGAAGGTGATCAGCTTACATTTAGTCTTGAAAATGATGTGGATACTAGTGTGCTTGTTGAGGTGGGAAGTCCGATATCATGGAATACATTGTCAGTTTCTGAAAAGGAAGCCTATGCTGCAGCGTTGCTCGATAAAAAGATTAATACAGACAAAGAGTTAAATATAAATGTTTACACAAATATCGAATATGACGCAAACCACAGGATGAAGGATTATGATGTGACGGGTCATAAGTTTGGGGAAGGGGTTAGTGATTTCTCCGAAATTGAAGGTATGCAGAGTAATTTGGCTCAACAGAAAAATTTACTTGAGAACATAGAGCTTATGCTAGCAGACTATGAAAAACAAGTTGATGATTCAAAGGAAATTGGTACATGGAAAGAAGCAATCGAAAATATTTATAGTGAGCTGGCTCCATATATTAATGAACAGGATATGCCGGACAAAGAAACAAACTTTATGGATTATGCGCAATATGTAATCAACTGCGGGACTAAGTATTTGAATGATAAGTATACAGAGTTTGCTGACAATGAAAATTATATGCAGGATATGAAAAATGAACTGGATTCTGCACAGGAAATATTAAGTGCTTTATTAAGTGAACAAAAAACTAATAATACTTCATTAAGTGAAGCCATGACTGATTGGCAGACCTTGTCAGAATCGCTTGTTAAAAATAATGGATTATTAACCAGTTTGAGAAAATACTTTGTTAGTGATGAATTTAGTTTGGTTTCAAAGCTTAATCAATATTGTGATTATTATCTAACGGATTTAAAACAAAATGATCCGGATTATCAAGACAAAAAAGAATTAAAAAATGAGTTCAATAGATTGCTAGATGAAGTTAAGAATAATTTAAACAATCTTACGATCGGCACTAACTTTGATTCGCCGGTTACAAGAGCCGCTTTTTGTTCTGCTATAGGAGAACTGATAGATAATATAAATCTTTTGATAGGTATAGATACCTCTATAAATGCAGAACCTGAATATACTTTTGGAAGTCTCAATGATATATACCAAAAGTTAAAAAACAAACAAAATTATTTCTTTGGTGTGAAAAAAGCTTATCAAGGCAGCTATGAAAACGATACAGATGTAAATAGCGCGTATGAAAAAATTGAAACTAATTTGGGTACAGACCAGTCAACTAAATGGAGAACTTATGATGAAGCAAAAAAAGATAGAGATAGATTATACTCTGAATATCTAACAGCACAAGGAGAAGTGGATTTTTATAATGGTAAAATAGTATATGGACAGGGGCGTTGTGCAGATTGGGATGAAGGAGGAAAGAAGCATAGATATGGTGTAAAGTTAGGTTATTATGATAGTTCAGATAATACAATAGATTATACATATAGAAGCGGAGGTGTTCAAACAGAATATGGGGATCCTGATACAGCTTGGAAACATTGGAATAATAAAGGAACAGATTATTATTCTAGTGTTGATTCTTCCGATGAATACCATTATGGTGAAACTTATGAAGACCCTGATAATAACATAAGTAATGTGGATACATTATTTAAAAAAGCTGCTAACGCAAAAAAAGCCTACAACACTCAAGTTACAGCAACAAAGACTGCATACACTGCTTATACAACTGCCCTTGCCAAATACAATCGATTTGCAGTAAACCCGGGTAATCCTTATCAATATTGGAAAGATAACAATAATGATAAAAAATATAATGCAGAAAATGGCGATACAATGCCGGATGTTGCTGCATATTTGGCAGGTATAGATGAGGATATAAAAGAGAGTACAACATATTCTCTTAAAAAGAACCTTAATCAATTAAAAAGCGATTTTGATGATTGGAAATTAAATTACAATAGATACATTGAATATCGTGATGCTCTAAACTTTATCGACTCAGGAAAACATATTTCAGGTATTGGCGAATTATCAACTGGTTTAACTTCAGTGTTAGATAGAAACGTAAGTGAAGATAAAAACACTTTTCATGGATTAAACAATCATATTGATGAATTAGAGACTAACAGAGTTAGCTTATATGATGAAATAAATGGAACCTTAACTTTAAAAGGCGCTGCAGAATATAGAGATGAGTGTGTAGAAAACTACGATTTATCAAAAACTAATTTTAATACAGCATTTGATAAATATTTGAATGTTGAACCAAAAGTTAAGACACTCATTAATGCATTTGATAATATTCAATCACTAACCAAATCCGTCTCTAAAACCCAATCTGAAATATCCAAAATTCAATTGAACCTAACAGATGCAAAAACGCGTTACTCGAGCGTGCTTACAGACCAATCTTTGTTTCTAAATAATGAAACAATCCGTTTATCGAACGAACAGGCAGCTAAACTTTTGAATGATGAAACTATCTTGATAAATGGTAATTCATATGACTTGAGTAATCTTGCGCTGAACGCGAAAATCAAAACTTCCATTAATCAAGTGAACACAACATCTCGCAGAAATGTTGTATATGATAAAGTCAGCAATATCCGCACATATGAAGAAATAAACTTTTTGGGTGAAACTGTAAATATTAATAATGAAATTAAGAAATGGACAGAGCTTTCTTCAGGTGAAAAAAATAATATTTTCGATCAAAAAACTGTAGTAACGCTCGGAGATGGCGAAGCCATTAGCATAACAAGAAACATTGCAGGCAGATATAATTCCGACGGAAAGATAACATATTCAAAGCAGGAAATTACTGAAATTTCGAACAGTAAGACGCATGTATATACTGTCACAAAGTCTAATATAAAATATGATGCAAACGGAAATCAAACAAAGTATCGAAAACTAACATATAATCCTGATAAGAGGAAAACAATCATCGAGAAAACTGTAAATGATGGGATGGTTTATGATAATGATAGAAAACTTTTAACTTCGGATATTCATTATATTGAGAATTATAAACATGAAAATGGTGATGTACTGCTCGGTAGATCCAGCACAATCTATACAAAGGATATGCACTATAATAGCTTGAATCAGCTTATTGATTTTACAAAAATTACAACCGAAGGTGATAAAGTTACAATTGAATTTCCGCAGGTATCAAACAGATACAATGAAAAAGGTTGGGTACTGTATTCAAACACAAAATTCATTGAAACAGACATTGATACATACGAGACAAATCTTGGAAATGAAAGAAATATTGAAGGGAAAGTTACAATTCAAGAAATGTCAAATGCCGTATATGATGCAAATGGTCGCGCTAAATCATATATCAAAACAACATACGATGATACAGGTTCAAACATAAATATCGAATTCTGTAATAATCTAACCTATGACGCAGAAGGACGCCTGAAGAAAAGTGATGTTGATTTCATGACAATAAGTGGTTCGTCATCCAGTGACTTCTATTATAATACATCAAATGTTGTGACTAAAATTGATTCTTACAATGCAGTTGATCTTGCAGAAACTCAAACTCGCGTTACCACACAAGGTGATAAGCAAACTATTGAACGCACAATCGAGCCTATGGTTTATGATTCAAAGGGGCGTATGATTGCAAACAATTATGAGATTACGCAGATCAAGGTTAATGAAGATGGAACTGTTAACCACGGCAATATCGAAAAAGAGCAATTTTATGCGCTTTGCCTCAATGCAGCACTTGATCATGATAAAGCGCTCACTGTCCAAACTGCGCTTTGGAATGAGCTTATTGCAAATGGATATGTAGATGAGACCGGCAAATTGCAGGATAAATTTATCAAGTTAAAAGATTCAACCGGTTTAGCATTGGCTCATCATGAACTATATGAAATTGATGAGACAAAATATTATCTGGATGAGATTATTTCGAAACGTACGGTTTATGAGCTTTTAACAGATGAACATAATTTTGAAACATATTCGGAAAAAACAACAGATATCGTATATAATTCCAAGTCACAAGTCTTGTCACAGACCAAAGAAACAATTAAAGGTGCAAAGAAAACTATCCAAAAAAATCTTGTTCATAATTGTTATGATGCGCAATCAAATTTAACATACCAAAAGTTTTATTTTCAAGAAGAATCAATCAGTCCAAGTATCAAATATTTTAAGGTTTATACAGTTGAAAATATTTTTAATGAGTATGATTCGTGTAAACGTCCGACAAACCAATCAAAAATCACTCGTGATTATTATTTTGTGAAGTCCGAAGTAGAAAATAAAACAGCAAGCGAGCTTCGCAAGCTGGCAGGTACTACACAGTTCCAGAAAAAGTTGATTGAGAAAATGCAGCTTGCATACAATATCAATGGTTGTGTGAGCGAATCATACAGTGAAAAAATTACAGAGGAAAAAGGAAAAAAAGATAAAGAGATAGAGTCAAACATTACAATCACACCTATATATGGTTACAGAGAATCAGGCGAACAATCGAATATTATAAATATCAAATATCGAGGAACATCTTTAAAAACATATGATAAGGATTTGGATAAAATAACAGACAAATCTTGGGGTAATATGACAGAGATTCAAAAACAGGAAATTATATTTGGCTTAAATTCCGATATTCAGGACAAACCAATTGCAGTGAGTTATATGGATAATATCGAATACAAAAAGGGACAAATGTCAGATTATGTTTCGAAAAATAGAGTTTTTGGAAATGTGAAAAGTAAGCTCAGTGATATGCTGCGTATGGCATTTAGCGGCATGGATATTGAAAATATGGAAGAAGCTAAAATGATGTTTGGACGTATGTTTAAAGATTCAAAGATTATGTTGTCTGGCAAATTAGTTGATGGTGTGGAGGATAGCTACAGTCAGGACAGTCTTTCCGAAACTGAGATAATTGACCTTATAAAGTTCGGCATGGGACTTGAAGATGCAGAAAATGCGTTGAGAGGTGAATCGATTGAAAGTGATGAATCTGACATTGCAATGTACAGTACAATCAATCAGGTTTCATCGTTCATTAGACTCAATACTCGTTATGATGATTTGGGTAGAGCGCTTGCTTACGATGAGTTTACTATTAATGATGAAGGTGTTTATATTAATGGAATGTTTATTTCATTAAATAATTTGGACAATTTTCGAAAACTTGCAAATGATTGGATTGCTATCCAGGAAAAGGAAGTATATTCAGTATCACAGGATATTGCAAAGCTCCTTCCGAATACGTACCTCACATTCACACGTATGAGTGATATGGTCTATTACGACAACAGTCAGCCAAAATCTTGGAAAAATGAAAAGTATGAACTGTGCACGGAACTTAAGGAAATTGTACGTGCAAAACAAGCAATAATTACACGTGATGAATTGAAAGATATTCTAGATATAAAAAAAGATTTAAAGGTTGATCATCTATGGAAGGAACTTTTTGTAAATGGTTATATTGATTATACAGGCAGGATTTTGAGTTTACCTGCAAGTGAAGATTTTGTATTGAGTGAAGAATTTACAGATATGAAGCAGGAAATTTACACAGAATTAAAAGATACTTTTGATGGTGTAGACAATCAGATGGTAGATATTATGAACCGCAAAGTAACGACCACAGTTATCGACGAGATTATTGATCCTAAGAAAAATAATCGAAAGCTTGCAACTCAGCAAAAGGTCGAAGAACGAGGTGGAAGTATTACGAACAGTTTTACATTTTACGGTTATCAAACGAAAGAAGACTCAGGTTATAAAGCTGATAAACTTATTAAGTTATTTAAAACCGAACAAGCATTTATCGAACGTGAATCATTTAAAGATTTAAATATTGATTCTGAAGCTTTGTGGCTTGAGCTTGCTGCAAATGGTTATATCAATGAACATGGATCTATTCAGCAAAGCTTTTATAATCTTTCAGATGCAGGTGAAATGGAACTTTCCGGAGATTTTGATTCACTAAAGACTAAAATTTACAAAATTTTCAAAGGCCTTGAAATATGGAATGCTGAAATTGTGCAGGTTAAGGCATTTGCTACAAAGGAAGATGACCAGGGTGAAATAGTAGAAGATAGTTTGTACGACACAATCAAAACAACCAAAATATTTAATGTGGATTTGGGAAATGATTTACAGAGTATAAATGAAAGCAAATTATCACTTAGTGATTTTGTTAATAGCCCAAAAACTTCAGTTGTTGAAGATGTAAAAACTGATTTCACTGATATGTGCGGACTCATTAATAATACAACTCATGAAAATATAGAAACAATTTATGACACATTCTTTACCAGCCAGAACGGTAAAAAAACAGTTGATAAAACAAAGTTTGTTTACAATAGGGGAACATATGATCGAAAGATTTATAAAACAAAATTATTATCGAGAAATGAGATTACAGGTGAAACAAATTATGAGATTACACAGTATGATTATGCAGATGATGGAAACGATAACAAACCAAAGAGAAATATAGTGACTAGATACTCAAATATCGATGTGCTGGATTACGACAATTTTGCATTTGAAAATGCATCTGCATTGGGCGGCAAAAAAGTTACTGAATATACAACATTTGACTATGACGGTAAGGGTAAGGTTAAGACAACTCAGCAGGTAAGTATTGAAGATGAAGTCAATGAAGATGGAAAGGTAATAAATCAAATAATATCATATGAAAAAGCATCATTTGCATATCAAGCTAATATGATTAAGGAAACCAAAAAGGAAATATATTCTGAACTTAAAATAGGTGATAATGTCAAATTAGTTGATTGCTACTATGTGTGTGATGCGCCAAATGCAATCACAACACTTGATACAACCCAGTATCATTATAATCAGCAGGGCGCGATAAAATGGCTGGATACTCATTCGGTTGATACAAAAGGCAGCCAAAATGTCACAAGAACCGAATATGACTATTTAGATAATGGTCTTATCTCGTATTATAAAATCACTTCGATTGACGAAGCAGATTCAATAAATGTATTAAATGAAGATACGTCGGATTACAATGTCACAACAACATTGCGTGATGAGATCGAATATTATATTGCAGATGATTATGCTGAAGATATAGATCCGTCTGATCAAAATGAACTTCATGCAGGGAAAATGAAATCATATGTTGAATCTATTGTATCTACGAATTCACCTGATAGTGAAATTATCCGAACTATCCATAGCAATAAATATAACACAAGTGGTTGTATTGAATATATGGATGTTGATATTGAGAAAAAAGTGAATGGTGAAACCATATCTACAATGAATGAAAAAACAGATAATTATGTTTATGATGAGTACGGTCGTTTGAAAAGTAATCATAAAGTAACAAGTGATAATGTAAAAAAAGTCGATGAAACAATTGAAAATGAATATTTAAATGGATATGTACGAAAAATTGAAAGAACTGTAACAGAACAAGATATCAATGAATTGGGTGAGTACACGAAACATTATGATGTAACTACAATAAACAAGAACTATGAAGATGAAGATGGTGTTGTATGGACACAGGCAACTGAGCAAGATATTTCAACTCGGAATTATACATGGGACAATACTGAAAATGATTGGAAATACACATCAACTTCCAGCGATGAACGAATAGTTGAATATAATAAAAACACGCAAGTGAAAAATGAGACAAGTAAAGTTACTAAGTCTTGTTTGGATGAGAATGGGGACAAGTACTCAACAAGACAAGTTATAAGTTTTACTGAATATGAAAGTTACAATAGTTTGGGATTTGCAGATTCGTTTGCAAGAAAAACCATAGTTGATGGCAAAACAACTCTCGAGGAAATTAAAAACATTGTTTATGACAACAAAGGCAGAATGATATCGCAAGATGCGGAATTTGTTGAATCACTTGTTGAATCAGATAAGTTAAATAAAACCTATTCGGTAGAAACTATAAATAATGAATATGATATTTACGGCAGACAAATCAGGTCAAAACAAGTTCGCACCGAAGGCAGCAAGGTATCAATCGAGCAAACATCGAATAAAACTTATTCAACTGATGCGCCAAACAATGCAGTGTCATATACACAAAATATAACTGAATTGGATGCAGCATCTTATGGTCTGGTTGGACATGATTTTGAAGTAAATAAAACACTTGTTGATAGTTTGATTGAAAGTGTGTCACTTTCAAAGAATGAACTTACAGTTGATCCGTCCTATTTCACTCAGCAAACAATCCAAATGAATGATATGACATACAATGATTTGAATCAATTAATTGATTACACAAAAACAACAACTTCACAACTTAATGAGAAGAAAACTATCGAAGAAGTGGAAAGTTTAGAATATGACAAATGGGAGCGGATCGATAAATCTAAAATAACTTTTAGTGAAACAAACATAAATGACGACGGAACATTGGACAATCAATATACAGTTGAAGTTGATAATAACTATACACAGGGACAATTGGCTGAGATAGATAAGACTGAGACATTTGTTGGACGCGACAAAGTAATCAAAACAAAAATAAATAAGTTTGCGTATGATACTGATGGAACCATTTTGTCACAAAAAATGAAGATCACAGAAAAATCAGCAGCAAAAAATACCTCAGGTAGTCCGATTTATTTATATGAATATGAACAGACAACAAATAATTATGTGTACGATGATTATAAGAGTGCGCTTTCATTCACAAAAATCACCAACGATAAATATAACTGGGGTGGTAAACGTACAACACAAAATGAGAAAATTACTTATGACATGTTTGGCAGAATAAATGACTCCGTTTCCGAGATTACAGAAACAGCTAAAAAGTATGATATTGAAAATGGTTTGGGTGATGAAAATAGCTATGACGTAACTTATTCGGTTACTACAACAAATACTAAGTTTGATAAATATGATCGCGCAATAGAATACACAAAAGTAACAGATGAACGTACAAAGACACGTACAGAAAACTATTCTGATGTAATTTTCAATAATTATGGATTAAGCATTTCATATACGAATACCATAGCCGAAGTTTCAATTGACCGGACAAAACTTGCAGATAAGTATTTTGCGATTGATTATGAATGTGGATACAACCTCCTTGATCAAGTTAGCTGGTCCAAACGAACTACAGCCGAAACATTTCCTGAAACCATTGAACCGGATTCCAATATAATTACACGTACAATAATGGAAGAGACTAAAAAAGATGCAGGTGAATATATTGAAAATAAATATACACAAAAAGGAGAGTTGGAAGAATCGTTTATTGTTACAACCGAAGAAACAACCGGCTTTACAGGTACGAATCTTAAAAAGAAATATGAAACACATACATTCGACACAACTTACAGTACACTTGGCTTGATAACTTCCGAAAAGAAAACTACAACAGAGGGTAATAAGGCAACTGAAGAATACTCTTATGAGATCAAATACGACGACAAAGGAAGAAAGTTGTCTTCTGAAAAACGAATAACTGAAACAGAAACAATAAGTATTTGTGATTTGAATAATCAATATTATGAAACAGACATAAACATCACGTACAATAATCTGGATCAAGTGAAAGAAATTAAAAGATTAACTGATGCAGGAACAGAAGTAACTACCGATCAGATTTACGATGAAAAGGGTAGATTGACAGCTAGTTTGCGGACAGTTACAACCGAGCACATGGAAACAACTATAAATAATGCCACGATTTACAATTCAATTGATCAGGTTATAAAAACTAGAACTGAGACTACAAAGAAAGATAGGGCGAGTGGTGGTAACACATACCATAACCGTGAAATCTCGATCACCAACAACACTAAGTTCAATTCACTCGGCCAAACTCTCCGATATGATAGGACACGTTATGATATGTCTTATCAAGATGAAACTGATGAAACTCTTTGCATTGGAAAGTTTATATATGAGACAACTTTTGCTAATACTGAATACAATTTGTTTGGATTCGAAACAAAGACAAATATTAATTACCATGAAATTGGTGATACAAATAATGACGGGATTTTTGAACTGAATAGAAGTTTTAAAGTAACAACAACGAATAATTCATTTAATGAGAAAGGTGAAGTTGCAGGTTATAAAAAAATAACTCTTGAGGGAGCAAAAACAACAACTGAAACTGCATCGGGTATGACATATAATGAAAAGGGACAGTTAACTGCTAAAAACTCAGAGTATTTGGAAACTGGAACTGATGGGGCAAACAAACTAGAGCACTCATATAAAGTGAATGAATCCGGAATGGTATACAATGATTTTGGTCAGATGATAGAGAAAACAACTGAAACAGATGATTATAAAAAGATAGTCAGAGATATCGCAACCTATACTTATGATAAATTTAGTAATGCTGCATCAATTTTTAGCACTACAAATTCCTCATCAAAAGAAGATTCTACATTAAAAATTTTTCATAGTGTTGATAGAGAAACGCAAAATCTATCTTTCAATAACTTGGGGCAAGTGTTGAAACAAAGAATTACATCTTCAAAAGACAAAACTTGTTTTGATGACACTAAGACAATATTGAGAGAAAATATAACATATACTATGGATGGAAAACAATATTCCTATATGCAAACAAGCAAAAGTACAAGCGTACCTCATAAAGACGATATTATTACCAGAAACTCCACTTCTTACAATAAGCTTGGACAGGAAGTAGCATACGATGAGACAACAAGTTTTATTGAGTATAAAACAAATGGGGACGTGCTTGATATTGAAGAGATTAAAGATGAATTACAAGAGTCAATAGATAATGGTGCTTTATTTACTTTAGTATCTGAACAAAATGTAAAAGATTGTGCTGTTGTATTTTATATTTTTAATGGATTTGATTATGATGAAGAAACAGTTGTTTATAAAGAAATGCTTTACGATTTGTTTAAAAACATATTTGTGATTCTTTTACAAGATGTATATTTAGTTCAAAAGGCATTATGTTATTTTAATGAAATACTTAATAATACATCTTATTTAGAAGGTTCATATGAAGATATTTTTGATGATGATATGACCACTAATGACTTTTTGCAAGAAATTATAGAAACAATAATACCTAAGGTAAATACTACGATATCTGATAATTGGATTGCTCCTCAAAAAGATATTAAATCTGTAGTATCTAGTATAATTTATGACGATGTAAATAGAAAAATTGCATATACAGAAACACGCACTTGGAAAAAAGTTGGCGGCGGAAACATCCAAGGGCTTGATAGTAAATGGAAGGATGCAACTGCAACTATTATTTTCAATGCCAAGTATATTGAAGATACGGATAAGCTTTTTGCAGAAAGTTATAGTGTTACAGGAACAGGTACATTTGATTCCAAAAATATTGGTGAAAAAAATAAAATGGAAGGAAAGGGAATAAACGTAAAATATTTGATAAGTGATATAACATATAAGCCAAACGGTATGCGAAATACTTATACTACTGTACAGACTGCATATAGTGAAATAGACCATATTTATAAAATTAGAGATGGTGGCATGGGTGGTACATATGAACAAATAGAGGCAAGAAGGTTTATTAAATTTACTACAATAAACAAGATTACAGAAACCTTTTACAATAGCTATGGGCAATTAATTTCCCAGGACTCCTACAGTAGATCAGACAACTACAACCGAACAGAAACTACACAGTATCTTTCAAATATTACATATTTTGGGAATGGAACCCGCGCAAGTGCTAATGATGTGACAACTACAAAATTATGGTATCACCATCATAATGAAACAGGCGATGGTGGGAACGATGATTTTTCTAGTGTTAAAATGCGTCAGTGGCTTACAACTAATTATGTAGAACCATGCGGCGATAATTTGCTGAGTTTAGCTAATCCTGATTCAATTGCTAAAATGGTGTATGAAGTTGAGACAAATCATCATGGGGAAAGTATAGAAACAATTTCATCAACCAGACCTACGAACTATATTTATGATGAATATATGAACTGTAATACGGATTTAATTAAATATGAGTCAACAACTGAAACTACTACAACATTTTCAGAGGAACATGACTTACCTTTGCTTACAATAATTATAAATATCGTTGTAACTGCTGCATGTATTGTTTTAACATGTGGAGCAGGTGCTGCGCTTTTGGGTTTATCGACAATGGTATCTGCTGCAATTAGTGCTGCTGCCCAGCTTATCCTAAAGGTTTGCATGACTGCAAAACTTACTGCGCAGGATTTGGCAATGGCAATGGTAGATATTGGAACAGCAGGTATTGGAGGAGCAATATCAGCTGCAGAAAAAACTAGTAATTTTATTAAATGTGTAAAAAATACAATAGTAAATATTACAGTTAATCTTATAAAAACCGTAATTGGAGGCGGGAAAAATGATGATCTTTGGAAGTCAGCATTAGCAGGGGTAATAAGAGGCGCAGGCGCTGTGATAGGAAAAGTCGTAAAACAATGCAGTCTAATAGTCAAGGCTTTGACAGCAGTATGTGTAGGTGCATTGAATATGTTAGCTGCTCAAACAGAAGGAGTACTAGATGGTGCTCAGCTGGCAATAGTCGGTGTTATGGGAACACTTGGTAGTTTGTTTGCAAGCTATACAGATGATTATGCAGGAGAAAAAAATGATATTAAAAAAAGTGTTGGCAGTGCCGCGAAAATGTTCGCGGTAGCACTCGCAACACTTGCTCTTACTCAAATCATAGCAGAAAATGTCGATGGTTTTGAGAATCAGGCTGTTATGTCAATGTTTATGCAGTGTGTTATGTTGGCTGCTGCATTAACAATGGATGCCGGTGAATCTGCAAAAATTGATCCAAATACTCAAAAATATATTCCTTTAACAAGTGCAGTAATGGGTGCTATGAGTGATTCAAACAGTATGCTCATCAAATCTAACATGAATAAAGAATGGAAAAAATTCAGTAATGGTTACACATTTCGAAGCGGCAAAGGTGCACCGTCCATGAAGCAGCAACAGGAGGAAATGCAGGAAAAATTTGATGAAAAATTTAAAGGCTTTAGAGCAGTTATGTCAGCAGTGCTTGGAACAATAAATTCTTTTTTCAAGTTTGTTTTAAATCCACTACAAAAGAAAAAAGGTAAGAGTCTAGAACAACGAAAAAATTTACTTGTCACTCAACTACATGCGGTTGCTAAGATTACAAGTGCAGAAACTGCTGATGATGAATCAAATCTTCAAGCAAAAGCTAACAAACAAACCACAGAAACCGCACTCTCTGACGATAAAGCATTAACCTCAAATGAACCTAAGCAAAAAACAAGCGATGCTAAACTAAAAAAGCTATCTGATGCTAAAAAAACATATAAACAAGTCAAAAGTCCGGACGCGTTGAAGCCCAAACTCAAAAAAGTAGATCTCATCAAAAACATCCTAAACTTCCTACCGCTTAAACTCACATTTTTCAAAAGTCTTGTGAATGCAGTTGTATCTACGAATAAGAGTGTAGATTTGCTTGATAGTGAGGCAACCGGGTTATCTGAAAAACCACTTGCGTCCAATGAAACCAGGCAAGTAGTTATCAAAGAAAATTTTGATGAGTACGAAGGTGAATTGGATAATTCGGGCATTATGCAGGAAGACTCAAATGATTTTGATGAGTCGGAACATGAATTTGAGAGTTCTGAAACGGGCCGCAATGGCTTCGATAATTTAGATATCAAAAATGGATTTGACTCTTCTGCAATACCGGAACAAGAGTTTGGTAATTCAAATCTTAAGCAAGATGAAGTTAAGACTTCGGATGTAAAAAAGGATGATGTCAGTGATTCGAATGGCAGCCAATATGAAGTTAAGAGTTTAGGTGAGAAGAAATATGAATTGAAAAATTCCGAACTTGATCATAAGAATGAGGAACAAGATATATCGATGAAAAAGGTTGAACGAGAAGATAAAGCATCGGTTGGTAAACAGGATTATGATACAAAACAAAAAGCAAAATTATATGCAGATTCCAAAAAGACAAATCCTCAGACAAAATCTGTGAAAAAGAAACCGCAGAAACTTACATCTGCAGCAGTAAACAAAAGCAAAAATACGACCAAGAATACTCGGGCAAAAAATGACATTAATGGCAAAATGCTTAAGCTTCAGGAAAAAGCAAATCAATTTATAGGTTTCAATAAGAATGATAAAGGCGAAATACAAACAAACCAAAAAGATATGATCGAAAGTGTGAATAATAATCTTAAGAATGAGAATATCAAAATTGAAGGTGTGATGAATAACAAGGAATTAGGCGAGGCTAAGAAACAACTCGAGGGAGTAATCGGGAAAGATTTGACTGACCAGATTACGCAAGGTCTTAAGGTTAAAGTTAACGGACAGGATGTAAAAGTGTTCTTAAACGCTAAAAATTTAATAGTAGTGTTTATGAGAAAAAATGCAACAGGTGAGGATGAGACAATAACTACTGTCATGGATATAAAAAATGGCAAAGTATTGTCCATAACCGGTGAGATATTTATAAATGGTGAAAAGAAAGGATCTTATGGCTTATATCGACCTGGAAGTAAGAAATTCACAGAGCTTCTGGGAAATATGGCTGACAAACTTGCGGGTACTGGTGAGGAAGGGAAAATAGAAGGTGTAGCAGTAATTTATGAAGAACAAATGGATGGAGTAACAAAGACTATATGTCTTGATAAAGATGACAATGTTCTTGTGACTGAACATGTGTTTGCAGACCGCAGCAAACGTATGACAACATATGATTATGAGAATGGCGTACTTAAAGGTGGTAAGATATTTACAGCAGGGGAAGATGATGAATATAAACAGACAGGGACATTTAAAATGGAGCAAACCGGAGCTATTTTACTATACAAAGAGTTTGATGTAGAGGATAAAAATCAAACAAGTCCAAGAAAACTTATAGGATTGAACGAGAAAACAAACAAAGTCGAATTTGTATTTAATGCTGAAACCGGTGAGCTTATACTATTTGACGGAGCAGATAAAAATAAAGTACGTGATATGCTAAAGGCAAAAGGAATCGAGGGTGGCTATACGGAAGTTAATTTTAGTGGCATTGAAGATCAAGCTAAGAAAGATGAAATTTTAAATACAATGCCAGTTTTCAATAAAGTTGACCGCAGCGTCATGGTTGCCAAAATGGCAAAACTACAGGAAGCTATAACAAAGGCTAAGAAAATGCAGCTTGAGAAACGTATGGGTATCAAGCTTGAGCAGGGTGAAAATGGCGATTTGCGTGCAAATTTCGACGATAAACTGCAAAAAGCAACAGGCATAGAAGGTATACAAGTAAATGAGATAACAGATGACGGTATAATAATTGGTAGGGCAATAAGAGGCGGAGTGCCACAAGAAGAAGAGGTCCGGATGGGATTGGGATCGTCGAGGTTGGGTGGACTTTTACCAGAGGGAACTGATTTATCAAACAAAAATATACTGCTTGTGAAAGGTGTAGAGAAAAACACAGTATTTGTATCAAATATAGGTGAAAATGCAGAGGCTGCAAGTTTTGTGGTTGAAACGGATGTTATTAATGATGTAATGAATAAGGAAACAGCAAAAGTTAAAGACGATTTTAGTATGATGGATGGTTTGAAAGTGTTCATATCGAACATACTGACATCCGGTTTGACTGTGAGTAATATGGCAGAATCATTTGATGAAACTGATAATTCAAAAACAAATGAAATATCACTAATGAAAGATGCCATAAATATGTCAAAGGAAATATTAGCAGAAGTAATGAAAGATGACAGCATTTTTCAAGATGTGAAAAATGTATTAGTAGAGATGTACACAGAGCTTTTTGATAAAGAAAGAACCGAAACAGATCCATTGAACATGGGAAAAAGTGGGAGAGAGCAAGCAATAGAAAAATTTGAAATAGCTATCCATAATGTAATTGATAAAATAATGTTTTCATTCGATGATAAATTATTGGGTCGAATAAAAACTAAAATACAAAATATGGATGATGGCGTATTGAAATCCATGTTTAAAATGCAGGTGATGAAGGCTCAGATAGGTTTGAGGATAACATCTGCAATAGGAAAAATATTCATATCTGCAAAACTTGATGCATATAAGATAGGAAGTGAAGTGAAGGAAATAAAAAGAGATGGAAAAAGTTTATGGAATAATATCAAAAGCGGACAATTCAAAAAAGCATTTGAAGATGCGGGCAGGATAAGCAGTAACACTGTACTAGAAGTATTTAGAGGGATGCAGATAGGTGGAGATATAGCGGTAGCAGCTATACCTTTTACATTTGGAATGAGTGCTATAGGTGCAGGAAAAGGAATGAGTATTACGTTAACAAAAACATTAAATGGAATTAAAAAATCGTGGAACACAATTATAAATTCAGTAAAATCAGTACAAGTAAAATATATGTCAAAAACAAAATTGCTAAATGATGAACAAACAGTTAAAATTATAGCAACAAAAATAGACGATATAGGAGGGAAAGGTGCTAAAGGATTTATTAATAATATGTTTCAAAAGCTCACCGCTAAAGGTGCTGGCTTTACTGATTGGATGGTCAACATTACCCGACGAACGATGGCTAAAATCGGGGACACGGGAAAAAGACTTGGTAATTGGTTTAGAAAACATGGGTCATCCGGAAGTGGCACAGAAGTGGCGAGAACTAACAAAGGCGTGCAATCTTCAGTCGATGATGTCTTTAAGGGATCGGGTAAAAATGCAGATGAGGGTCTTTCGTTTATCGATGACATCGATGAAATTGGCAAAGGAGCAGATGCGAAATTCAAAGGAGCAGATGCGAAATTCAAAGGAGCAGATGCGAAATTCAAAGGAGCAGATGCGAAATTCAAAGGAGCAAAAAAAGTCTTCAATTCAGCTAAAGGCGCGCACTCTAAACTGGGAAAAGCGGATGCTTTCTTGGAGAGAGGGCGCAAAGGGGAAATCGGACCTGACTACCGAGGAAACACATCAAAAGCAAGTATTGCTCGCGGAGCAATCAGAACTAATGAAACGGGGCTTGGAACTGGGATTAAAGAAGGAGCGAATGCGCTTGGATCAGGACGGTTGGCTGATATTAAGGTCCCAATCACCAAAATAGCGGCAGGCTTATTGCTTACAGTTGGGTTGGTATCATTGTCAACAGATGCGCAGGCAAGCGCAGATTTAGCAACCGTTTTAAAAGCAGACACACAATCACAAGTAAACATTTCAAAAGAAATTATATTGGAAAAACAAATTGGAGATAAGAACAAAATTGTTCCAAATAATATTGAAACAGATAGTTTAAGAAGTTTGGAAACCAGCAAATCGCAGATGTTAGAGGCAAATCTTTCAAATAGTTCATTACAAACTAAACAAATTGAACAAGAGTCTGGCAATGTACAAGTTAAAAATTCAATAATAGAAACAGTGATGAACAAAGAAACAATGCCAGCGTCTACAAGCTTTAAAGAAAAGATGAAACAAGTGGCAAAGGGTGTGACCACACTAGACCAAGCTGCAAGTCCGGCTACATTACTGGATACTGCTGTAAATGCTTCTGAATATATAAGTGAACAGATTGTAAATTTTGTGAAAGATAATGAGGATAAGATCAATGTAACAGCTAATGGTATTGAGGTTGCTATGACAGAGGTTGACGGTATTTTGACCGAGCTTTTAGATAATCAAGTTGTACCTGATAATGTAAAGAAAATGGTGGGCGCGCTAAAAGATAGTTTGACAGGTTTAAGTTCTAGTAAAGATTTTATGATAGCTTTAAAAGGCGCAGGCTTGAATGTTTTTTATGATAAGTTAGATGGTACATTATATTGCGGAGGTAAAGAAAGAAAAGCAGATAAAACGAAAGCACAGGCAGAGTATGCACAAAGAGATGTTTTCAAAACTAAAAATTTTACAGGAAAAATAGAAGATTTACAGCTTAGTCCCCAGATAAAAGGTTTGAAAAAAGGCGAAGAAATTGTGATTAAGTTAGGGCATAGTTATCGAGATAAAAAGAGTGAAGATGCTGGAAATATTGCCAAACATAAAGAAACTTTAACTGAAAATAGCCAGAAAAAGTCTGGCGGATTGTTTGGTTTTAATCCTTTAAAAATTTTAAATGGTGCAAAAGGTCTTTGGGAAGGTGTTAAACAGGGAGCAGGTAAAGTGTGGGATTCTGTTAAGAATATGAAAATATTTGGCAGTAAGAAATTGGAACTTGATATGAGCAGCAAAGAAGCTAGCGCAATGCTTAGTTTTGATTATGGTATGGGAATTACTACTGAGAAAAATGGATTTATGATTAATACTTATGGAGGAGAAAGAGGCGAGATAACAGATATGGTGAAGAAAAATAATAAGCAAGAAAAGACTGTTTATGCTGGACTTAGAAATACAATGAATTATAGTAATCAAGAGAATATAGTTTTAATGGAAAAAACTGCTGATAAATTATCGATTATTACAGAGACCATGAGAGGTGGAAGCTATCTAACAGTTGAAATTTCCAAAGCCCAAAACAAAAATGATAATTCATCTAAAGAGAGACAATTTGATAATAGTTTTGCTAATCAGTTTAAAGAAATTTTCAGCAGGATTTTACCAAAACAGGCAGCAATTAGCGTAGGAATAGGTGTTGCAATGCTGGTAAATCCAATACGAGCAACCGCTGGTTATGCGGGTATTAATGCGAAACAAGTACAAGCAATTGAAGTTATGGCAAGTAGTTTTGAGGAACTGTTAAATCCTAATAGTTATGTGAATAGAAATAGTATACAACTGGGAACAAAAATAAATAATACGAATATTTTTGAAAATAATAATACAAAAGTAAATGTATCAAATAGTATGCAAGGGGTATATTAATAATGAGAAATAAAATAATTATTTTGTTTATGTTGTGTTTAATACTAACAGGAGGTTGTGCTGAGAAAGAGTATATTCGTACGTTTACCGATGGGAAGAGACTTAATGAAAATATCAAAGGGAAATGGGTATTCAATGTAGATAAAGGCAATGATAATTATTATTTCGGAGTTATAAAAAATGGTAATTATATTGAAATAGAAGATAAATTTAATACAGGAAGCCCTCATTGGTCACCGGATGGAAAGTACATTGCAGTTAAGGGTTTTGATCAAATAGTGATTTATACAGATGAACTTAAATTTGTCAAAAAGATAAATTTAAAATACCCAAAAGGTTTTAAAACTCGTATTAAAGATATAATTTGGATACCTGACGGCAGACTGATGTATTGTATTGGCAAAAAAAATGTGAAAACAGAAAAAGCGATACTTTTTATTTATCAAATGAATATATGGACTAAAGAAAAAACAGAAATCTGGCGAAAGGAAAATGTTATTGCAGGTCCTCCATTTACATTTAATGATATTTCACCTAATGGGAAAAAAATATTATACGATTTTGATAATTGGTTATCCATTATGGATATGGATGGCAAAAATGACAAAAAAATCTATCGTATGACGCATGCAGGATTTTTAGACAACGAAAATATCTTTTTAGATACGAACAGAGCAGAAAATGGGGAAGGATTAAGACCAAATTCATTTGGACAAATTCGGACGTGGAATTTAGAGAAGGGGAAAGTTATTGATGTTATAGAAAAAGATTCTATGATATTTGGAGGAGCATACCTTACACCAGACAAAAAGTACCTCTATTATGAACGTTCTTATGAAGACGGTAAATATCTTGTTATGCACAAACTCGGACAAAGAAAAGATGAAAGTGAGATAGTGGTTACATATCCTGAGTTAAATGAAACCGAACATAAAGATGTGGTATACATTGTCCCGCAGGGCGATGGTTTAGAAATGGAAGTGCGTGTGAATATGAAAAATCCTGAACAAAAGTATCCAAAGCTAATGGAGAAGGCAAGAAAAAAAGTGACAATCACAAAAGAGAAACATTACACACAAGATACAAGATTAGATGTTTGGTATGCTCCTGAGGATATGGGGTGGGAGTATGGGAAATAATTTTTAATTAATCAAGTGTGATTATGTCAGCTAGGACGAGATGAAAATATATCCTGAAAAAATCCCACTCTTCATGAAAAAATATGCGAAAGAGGTGAGCGAGGAAGAATATGCGAACTATAGAAAATTGTCTTGAACTATGATTCACATGATTTTTGTGAAAACTATGATTAAGAAAAATCATAGTCCATCATTTAATCACACAAATCATAGTTCAAGACAAATAAGAAAAAACTATCGAGACAAACATGATTAAAACGAACTATAAATATTCTGAGATAACTTCTAAAATCATTGGCGCATCGATGGAAGTGCATAGTATTCTGGGTAATGGTTTTCAGGAGGTTATTTATCAAAGGGCAATGGTCGTTCAGTTAGAAGAAGCAAAGTTGGGATTTGCAAGAGAACAAGAAATGAAAATTTATTATAAAGGTAGAGAAATAGGGACAAGAAGAGTAGATTTTTTTGTAGAAGATAAAGTAATGGTTGAATTGAAAGCTGTAATAAAGCTTGAAGATGTCCATATTGCACAAGCTCTAAATTATATAGAAGCTTATAATTTAGAAGTTGGTTTACTTATAAATTTTGGTGCAAAAAGTTTAGAATTCAGACGTTTAATGCGAAAAATAAAAAGCCTATCTTAAAATATAGCCAATAATTGAAAAGTTAGTTGCTGAAGAGGTAGCTAAAATCATAGTCCATCATTTAATCACACAAATCATAGTTCAAGACAAGAATGCAGGAACGTGGTTTGAATTTAAAGATATATCGCCTAATGGTAAAAAAATATTATATGATTTTGATAATTGGCTATCAATTATAGATATTGATGGTAAAAATATCAGAAAAATATATCATATGACTCATGCAGGATTTTTAGATAATGAAAATATATTCTTAGATACGATATCATCAAAAAAGATTCTATGATATTTGGAGGAACAAACCTCACTCCTGACAAAAAATATTTTACTATGAACGTTCCTATGAAGATGGTCAATACATTGTTATGCACAAACTTGGTCAAAGAAAAGACGAGACAGAAATCATAGTTACGTATCCGGAGCTAAATGAAACTGAGCATAGAGATGTTGTGTATATGGTGCCGCAAGGCGATGGTTTGGAGATGGAAGTAAGGGTAAATGTGATGAATCCTCACGAGAAATATCCGAAACTAATGGAAAAGGCAAAAAAGAAAGTGACAATTACAAAAGAGAAACATTATACAAAAGATAGAACCGCAGATGTTTGGTATGCGTCAGAGGATATGGGCTGGGAGTATAAAAAATAATTTTTAATTCGTAATCCTCGATAAGATTTTGAGGACAAGTTTTTAATTTTTAATTAATTTAGGAGGTTAAAATGTTAGCAGAACAAATTAGAAAGTACAGAAAGAAGAGTAATTTATCGCAACAGAAATTGGCAGAAAAAGCAGGTATGTCGATCCCAACAATCACAAGTATCGAACATGGCAGGTCGCAATATCCGAAATATCAAACTATCCAAAAAATTGCACTTGCATTAAAAGTATCGATCGACGAACTTATGGGCAAAACAAATAGAAGTTAAGACTTTGGATAAGAGAAGAAATTTGAGTTGAAGAATGCTGTATGGATTATATAAGACAGGTGCAGCATGCATTAATGTATGTGCATTAAAAACTAGAAAGATATAAAAGAGTATAGTAAAATTATAAAAAATAAATGGAGGAATTAAAAACAATGTTAAGAGTATTTTTAAATCTATTAAGAATATTTTTAAAGGGCAAGTTGATGACACTACTGTTCAGCTTGGAAAAGTGGCCAAACAGCCAAAATCTAACAAGACCGCAAATGCAGGAGGATTTGCAGACCTTATCAGAGACGGACAAAGAATTAGTGGACCTGTTAGTAATGACTTACCAAAAAGCAGACAACCAAATGCAGATGTCCCTAAAACAACGATACCACCTAGCGATAGAGTTTCTGGATTTAGATCGAAAATTGGTAAAGAGCGAACGGAAAAACAAGATATCAATCTCGCAAAACAAAAAGACAATCTTGCAATTAGACGAATTGGAGAAGAAATTCTCAATGTGGGAAACGCAGTTAAATTCATTAAGAAGTCGTACAAAGAATTTAAAGAATATGTCAAAGGAAAACGAACAAGAAGTCGAGGAATTGCGCAAACAGCAGGCGAAACTGGTGGAAATGGAGGTGTCATTGAAGATGGAACAATCGGAGGCAACATACGACGAGCAAGGGTGGCTGATACCATAAACCCAATCACCAAAATAGCAGCGGGCTTATTGCTTACAGTTGGGTTCGTATCATCGTCGGTTGGGAGTGAGTTTACGGACAAAGGAATAAACAAGCAAAAAAATATCGAGGTTATATTGGATAAAGATAATCCGAATGTAACGCAAAAAATCTTCAACTACAAAAAAGCTGATCTGACAACTGGCATCAAGCATGCTGCGGGCACACTTGCAGCAGGTCTGGTAACAATACCCAACTTATTACAAACCATAACAGAACAAAAAACCGATACAACAGCACACACAACAGAGTCTACTATCCAAAACAATGAGAAATGCGGTGTGTTAGGTACAATAAAAGCTGGTATTCGTTATTTTATTAAAGCCATAAAATTTAGTCCCAATTTAGTACATGGAATAATAAGTGGAACTATAAAAACATTGGGACAACCAAAGCTGGTAAATGGTATTTTCAGAAAAAAAGTTGCTCATACAAAGAATCAGTTATGATAAAATAAATAATAATCTTTTTGCAGTAATAAAAGTTTTTAATTTTTAATTAATTAAGGGAGGTAAAATGTTAGCAGAACAAATTAGAAAGTACAGGAAGAAGAGTAATTTATCGCAACAGAAATTGACAGAAAAAATAGGTATGTCGATCCCTACAATCACAAGTATCGAACAAGGCAGGTCACAATATCCGAAATATCAAACTATCCAAAAAATCGCACTTGCATTAAAAGTATCGATCAACGAACTTATGGGCAAAAACAAATAAATGATGAACAGTTGTCAGACAATATAAAGTTAAGACTTTAGATGAGAAGAAATATGAGTTGAAGAATGTGCCGTATGGATTATATAAGACAGGTGCAGCATGTATTAATGTATGTGTATTAAAGACTAGAAACATATTAAAGCGTATAGTAAAATCATATAAAACAAATGGAGGAATTAAGAATAATGTTAAGAGTATGTTTAAATCTATTAAGAATATTTTTAATGGGTAAGTTTATGACACTGCTGTTCAACTTGGAAAAGTGGCCAAACAGCCAAAATCTAACAAGACCGCAAATGCAGGAGGACTTGCAGAGTATATCACAGACGGACAAAGAATTAGCAGACCTGATAGTAATGACTTACCAAAAAGCAGACAACCAAACGCAGATGACTCTAAAACAACGATACCACCTAGCGATAGAGTTTCTGGATTTAGACAAAAAGCTGGCAAAATTCGTAAGGAAAGCAAAATTGAGGGCAAAGCAAACCAGGAAAAAGGAACGGCAGGAGAAAAAATTAGAGGAGAAATTCTCAGCATGGAAAATGCAGTTAAGTTCGTTAAGAAGTCGTACAGGGAATTTAAAGAATATGACGCTGGACGATGAGTTGGAAGTACAAGAATTGCGTGAACAGCAGCAGAAACTGGTGAAAATGGGGATGTTATTGAAAATGAAACAATCGGGGATGGGGTTGCTATACGACGAACAGGGCTGGCTGATATACAAATAAATGATAAACAGTTAGATGCAACTGTTACGCTCGACGATAAAAAATTAGATTCCGATAAATCTGCCCAAAAAAACGATATTCAGTTCAAAAAACTTTCAATCTCTAACAAAACATTCGAACAGGTTAAAAATCCGGACGCATTATATCAGGCGAATATACCATTATTTTTGCCTAATTATGCATAGGAAGTAAGTGAGAAAGATTATAAGAAGTATGAAGAGCTGAGTGAGAAAAAGTAAATAATAATATTCTGTCCTACAAAACAAACAAATCGAAAATATTAAATTCAGAAACCTCTAAAGTAAATTTAAATACAGATATAGAATTAATTATAAGCAAACCCAGTTTATTGCAAATCCACACTTTTTTATTAAAAAATCATATTTTTTATCGACGAAAAAAAAACAATTGCGAAATATATACGAAGTTTTGCGAAATGTATGCGAATTTTTTCTTGCAATAATATCAGATTTCACATACAATACTGCGCATGGGATAGTTTGTGTTTGTTTGTATAAAGCACATATTTAATTTAAGGTGTAATAAAACAGCCATTACGACCATGCTCATAAGTGTGAGCTGTTAAATAAAAACAAATTAATACCTTAAAGTTATGGAATTTTATGCTTAGTAAATAAGAAAAACTCAAAAACAATATTAAATACAAAACGTTATTTATATCAATATAAAATAAAATTTAAGGAGTACCGCAATGCAGAAAATCAAAACAATAATAAGTTCATCAAAAAAATTAATCAAACCGATTTTGTTTCTTCTAACAATTATTATGTGTGCAACGAATGTATTTGCAGAGAGTTATGAGTTTGAAGCAAAGTGGGGAGAGTATGGGCGTACACCTAGTAAACTTACTGGTGGTATTGCAGTTGATAAAATTAATAATTGTGTGTACATTTGTGCTGAATACGATATTCAAAAATTTAGTTTAGATGGAACATTTATTACTAGATGGGGATCTTATGGAACAAGCGACGGGGAATTTAATGATCCAAAGGGAGTGGTAGTTGATACAAACGGCAATGTATATGTACTTGACTCAGGCAATGATAGAATTCAAAAGTTTAGTTCAAATGGAACATTTATAACTAAATGGGGGACATTAGGAATAGATGATGGAGAATTTATTGATGCAACAGCAATAGCAATAGATACAAATAATAACATATACATAGGTGATTCGTGTTATATTAGAATCCAAAAGTTTAGTTCAAATGGAACATTTATAACTAAATGGGGAAGTGAAGGAACAAATGATGGGCAGTTTCATAGTATTAAAGGAATAGCGTCTGATATTGATAATAATATATATGTAGCTGATAGCAATAATAGAATTCAAAAATTTACTTCGAATGGAACATTTATAACCAAATGGGGAACCTTAGGATTTGGAGATGGGCAATTTTTGTCCCTAGAAAGTATAGTAGTGGATTCAAATAGAAATATATACACAACTGAAAGTGCTCTTGATAGAATCCAAAAGTTTGATGAAAATGGAGCATTTATAACTAAATGGGGGGCATCTGGAACAGGAGATGGGCAATTTCTAGCTCCAAAAGGAATAACGGTTGATTCAAATGATAATTTATATGTATCTGATACAAGACATATTAGAGTTCAAAAATTTAATACAGTTGGGATTTTTATAACTAAATGGGAAGTTTTGGGTGAAAACGATGGTGAATTTTATTTTCCAAGAGGAGTAAAAATAGATATTAATGGATATATACTAGTTACTGATAATAATGATAGGATACAAAAGTTTAGTTCAAATGGAGCATTTATAACTAAATGGGGAACTTATGGAACAGGGGATGGACAGTTTCATAATCCAGGAGGAATAATAAAAGATAGTATAGGCAATATATATGTGCTTGATTCAAATAATAATAGGATACAACGAGTTAGTCGCTTCGCGAACTTTACTATAACTCTTTTTGTTTTGTCATAAATCTTATCTTTTTATACAATCCTTACATGGAAGTTTTTACTGGTAAATATTCCATCAAACAAATTTTTCTTCATAACGATAATTGGCTCAATTTTGTTAATCAATACGCCCCTCTTATTCGTCATGATATTCATTTCAATGTAGAGAAAATCTTTAACTGCAAAACCGAATCTCTAGGTTTTCATCAATATATTTGTCCTAAATGCGGTTACACCAAAAAAGTTCCTCATACTTGCAAATCGCGTTTCTGTTCTTCCTGCGGTAAAATCGCTGTCGATAATTGGGTTCAAAAAAGTATTTCTCAATTCCCAGACATTCAATATCGTCACATTGTTTTTACTTTACCGGAACAATTACGACCTCTTTGCGCTTTAAATCGTAAACTCATCTTAAATGCTCTTTTTAAACTTGCTGCTAATTCTATTATCTCTTGGTCAAAAGAACAAAAAAAAGCTATTCCGGGAATCATTTCTGTTATTCATACTTTCGGCAAATCGCTCGCTTTTAATCCTCATGTTCATCTTATTGTTTCCTGCGGTGCTCTTTCGCTCGATCAGTCTACATGGATTCCTATTTTTATTTTCCCGGAAAAAGTTCTCAAAGCTCGCTGGAAATACAATGTCATCAACTTTTTACGCTCAGCTTTCAAAAACAATCAACTTTCACTTGCTAAACCTTTTCATGTTTTCAAATCTTACTCAGCTTTTAATTCCATGCTTAACATGCTTTACCAAAAATATATTTGGTATGTCCATATTGGCAAAAAACTTTCTTCTTTATTTTTTACTGTACAATATATCGGACGTTACACTAAACGCCCTGTTATTGCTGAAACCAGAATTTCCCATTACAACGGCAATTCCGTTTCCTTTTGGTTCGACGACAAACATCTTCAAAAAAAAGTTTTCATCACTCTTTCTACTACAGATTTTATCAAACGTCTCATCAGACATATCCCTGATAAAAACTTTAAACAAATCCGCTATTTCGGTATCTTTGCCAATAGAGTTAAATCTAAACTTTGTAATATTGTCCGTAACATTCTCAACAAAAAGTTCATCCCTGTTGCCAATACCATTTTATCTTGGAGGCAGCGTTTAACTCAACTTAACGGCTCTGATCCTCTTGCTTGCCCTAACTGCAAATCTATTATGCAATTTTCTTTTGCTCTATTTCCAATACGAGGTGCTCCACTATGAACTTTTTCAAAAAACTTTTTCACAAAAAAAAGATTCTTCTTCGTTGTAATTACTGCAATGCTGAAATATCCGCTGCAATCAAAGATGTTCAACAACTTGAAATTGAAAACGCTAATGATCCGCTTTGCCCTGTCAAAGAAGAGTGCCATTATTGCCATATGGGCTTTGTTTTGCCGGTTTTTTACAAATCAAAGAACGGTAAAATCTACAAATTTGATGAGCTTGCTAAAAAAATAGCTCATCTCGATGAAAATCAACTTTTAGAACGCATTTTTCACGAAGACCATTTCTGATTTCCTTATGTTTTTACCCTCTCAAACCTTTTATCGTCGAAAACTTTCAATTTCCTATACAAAAATTTAATTCAGATGGAACATTTATAACGAAATGGGGAAGTTATGGAACAGGAGACGGACAATTCCATACCCCTCAAGGTATAACCATAGATACATTAGGAAATATCTATATTGCTGATACATATAATCACAGAATTCAGAAATTTGATTCGAATGGAACATTTATATCTAAATGGAGAAGTGAAGGAACAAATGATGAACAGTTACAATACCCAAGGGGCATAATAGCAGACAGTTTTGACGATATATATGTAGTTGATTCAAATAATGATAGGATACAAAAATTTAGTTCAGATGGGACATTTATTACCAAATGGGGGAGTTACGGGATAGGAGATGGACAATTTTATTGTCCACAAGGTATAGAAATTGATACAGATGGAAAGATATATGTCGCTGATACATTTAATCACAGGATACAAAAATTTTATCAAACATTTTCCATAGGTGGATATCTTAAAGATGGAAGCAATATTGCAATAGTCGGTTCAACTATAACATTATCAGGTTCATCAAGTGAAACATGTATAAGCGATAGCAATGGTTATACCAAATTTCATATTTAATTTAA
>JBHPKP010000070.1:0-3500 GCA_042566505.1 bacterium
TATTCGTACAAGAGAAGGGAAAGAAACGGATTTTCTTATACTGAAAAATGAAGAACCATTTTTTTTATGCGAGGCAAAATTAACAAATACAGGCATTGATAAACATCAATTTCATCATTCTAGCAAACTAGGAAATATTCCTTTTGTTCAGATTGTGAGAGAAGCAAATATATTACAGATTAAACAAAAAAATTGTACAGTAGTTTCGGCTGCACGATTTTTTGCTTAGAAATTTTATAACAAGACCGCGAAAACCATGACTGTTAAGTCATGGCTCTAAAGCCATGGTATTTATTAAACGGATAGTTTGATTCAGGAGATTTAAAGTGAATGTATTTAAAAGAATGATTTCATATATGAAACCATATATTGGAAGGTTTATGGGCGCTCTATTTTGCATGATAGGAGTTGCGCTTTTAACGTCATTTTTGATGTGGCTTATTAAACCTATGATGAACAATATATTTGCGGAACGAAAAGTAAATATGATTATCCCGATTGGAATAGCAATTATTTTTTCGTCTTTTTTAAAGGGAATTTTTATTTATATGCAAGCTTATGTAATGTCATTTATCGGTCAAAAAATTGTACTCACAATTCGAAACCAAGTGTTTCAGCATTTGACTGAATTATCTATGGATTTTTATGCGCGTCAAAGTACTGGCAAAATCATGTCGCGTATTACAAATGATATAACACTTATTCAGACTTCACTCACAAATGTACCTGCAAATATTGTACGTGACGGATGTACAATTATTGCATTAACTGGTCTTGCATTTTTTCTAAACTGGAAACTTGCGATCATTGCATTTTTTGTTTTTCCGATTGCAATATATCCGGTTACTCAGTTTGGAAGAAAACTTAGACGTGTTAGTATCGAAGGGCAAACGCAGATGGCGCATTTGTATACTATTTTGCATGAGACAGTTACTGGTATGAAGATTATAAAAGCATTTGGGCTCGAAAAAATGCGTGCAAATATATTTAATAAAGAGAATGGAACATTTTTTGCAATCACTATGCGTTCAATGCGAGTTACTGCAATGTCAAGTCCAATCATGGAATTTATTGGTGCACTCGGTATCTCTTCGATAATTGTTATTGGCGGTTATCAAGTTGTTGAAGGTCCAATGACTCAGGGCGATTTTTTTGCATTCATAGGCGCAATTGTTTCTCTATACAATCCGGTTAGAAGTTTGTCGAATTTGAATAATACAATTCAGCAATCTCTTGCAGCATCTGAGAGGGTTTTCAGAATTCTCGATATAAAACCTACTATCATAGAATGTGAAAATCCGATTACACTTGAAAAGCTTAATGATAAAATTGAGTATAAGAATGTGAATTTCTGTTATGTAGACGGCATAAAAGTTTTAAATAACATAAACCTCTCAATAAAAAAGGGTGAAATGATTGCATTAGTTGGTCCATCAGGTGGAGGGAAATCTACTTTGATTAATGTTCTCCCAAGATTTTATGATATTAATTCGGGCGAAATACTTATTGATGGAAAAAGTGTAAAAGATATTTCAATAAGTTCACTCAGAAAAAGGATAAGTATTGTTACGCAAGAGATTTCACTTTTTAATGAATCTGTCAGAGAGAATATTTCATTTGGTGATATTAATGCAGATTTTGGAAAAATAATTGAGGCTTCAAAGATTGCGCATGCAGATGAGTTTATAGAAAAAATGCCTGACAAATACGATACAATCGTGGGTGAACATGGTATAAAACTTTCCGGTGGACAAAGGCAGCGCATATCAATTGCTCGCGCAATTTTAAAGGATCCGGATATTTTGATTTTGGATGAGGCAACTTCAGCGCTTGATAGCGAATCGGAACGCTTTATACAGGCAGCATTAGAAAAACTTGTTCACAACAAAACAATGCTCGTTGTTGCTCACAGGCTCTCAACAATTAGACAAGCTGATAGAGTTGTAGTGATAGACAAAGGTGAGATTGTCGAGCAGGGTACGCATGATGATTTATTGAGAATGAAAGGGTTATATGCTAAACTACATCATTTACAATTTAACATATAGAGGAATGCAGGATGATTAAAACAGAAAAAAAGCTTTATAAGGAAATTATAGAAAATTTATCAGATAAGAAACCTGTATATATTATTGGCTGTGCTGCATGTGCAGCTAAATGTAATACAGGCGGGGAAGAGCAGGTGTTGGATATGCATGACAGGCTGACAAATGATGGATTTAATGTGACAGGTTATGCAGTGCTTGATACACCATGTGATTCCAGAATTGTTCGTCGAGATGTTTTGAACAAAATCAAAAATATTGATGACATGCAGCTTGTTGTTTGTGCGTGTGGATCAGGTGTACAGACAATAGCGGAATTGCTTGAGATAAATGTAATAGCTGCGCTTGATACAATTTTTATAGGTTCTACGCAGAGGTTAGGACTTGAGCGTGAATTTTGTAAAGCGTGCGGTGATTGTAAACTTAATGAGAATGCCTCCTATTGCACACAAGCCCGTTGTCCAAAAAGTATGAAAAACGGTCCATGTAGCGGAGTTATTGACGGGAAATGTGAGGTGAATCCGGAAAATGAATGTATCTGGTATTTGATATATAGAAAGAAAAAAACTATAGGTAACTATAAATCAGTTAGAAAGAACAAAGAGAGCAGGGAATAATGAAATCA
Source organism: bacterium (assembly GCA_042566505.1). GTDB lineage: Bacteria > RUG730 > RUG730 > JBDRED01 > JBHPKP01 > JBHPKP01. The sequence continues at coordinate 2,671 of JBHPKP010000070.1, forward strand.
AAGTTAGAAACAAAACTACAGAATAATGAATTTACCATAACAGCTGAAATATTTCCTCCAAAAGGAGTGGATTTATCTAGTTTAATGACAAAGGCTGGAATTATTAAAGACTACGTAGATGCAGTAAATGTTACTGATTGTCAAAGAGCTACGATGCGTATAAGTTCAGTTGCAGTTTCGCATATGCTTTTGGAAAAAGGTATTGAGCCGGTTTATCAACTTACTTGTCGGGATAGGAATAGACTTGCGCTTCAATCAGATCTTTTGGGTGCATATGTTTTGGGAGTGCGAAATGTTCTTGCTCTAAGTGGAGATTTCCCAAAAGCCGGTGATCATCCGGATGCAAAACCGGTTTATGATCTTGATACAATTCAGCTCATTCATACAATCAAGCATTTGGAAAAAGGAGAGGATATTGCAGGTAAGAAATTGAAAGGCGCTCCTAAATTCTTTGTGGGAGCAGCGTTAAATCCGTGTTCAACGCCGCAAGAATTGTGTATAATGTCACTCGAGAAGAAGATACAAAATGGTGCTGATTTTTTTCAAACTCAACCGGTTTTTGATATTAAAGACTATATAAACTTTCAAGAAAGTACAAAATATTTAAATCCTAAAGTATTAGTTGGTGTGTTCCTATTAAAGTCTTATAAATTTACAGAGATGATTGCGCAAATTCCGGGTATAAATATTCCGGACGATATAATTAAAAGAATGAAGTTTTCAAAAGATGCATTAAAAGAAGGAATAAAAATTGCGGCTGAAATTGTTGGGCAGTTAAAAGAAACAGCTTGCGGGATACATATAATGGCTATTTCAACCGAAGAACATAT
>JBHPKP010000071.1:0-3463 GCA_042566505.1 bacterium
GTTACTACTTTGACACACAAGATGCATATGGGAATAGTGTAAACCCATGTGCGCAAATAACTGAGATTTCAGGAGTAACAGTATATACAAATCCACAGTTGTTAGATGGAACAGCTACATATAATAGTTTAACCGATAAAGTGTTCGTGAATGTAACATATAGAAATGCAGATGGGATAGATGTAAAACAAGATTCAGTCAAACTTCATATATATGACGGAACAACCGAAGTACAAAGTTCGCCATTTGCTATGAATTATATAGGTGGAGTAGAACTAACCGGAAAGATATTTAGAACAACTGTAACTATTCCTAGTGGTAATGATTATTCTTATAAGTTTGAAACGCAAGATATAAATGGGTGGGTTAAAATTGAAACAGATTTAGAAAATGGATTAATAGTAAATAGAGCTCCAGAGTTGTTGTGGTTGGAGACTAATGAATATTTAAATAAAGGGGTTGATAAAGAGGAATGCTATGAAAGCCAAGATATAGTTTTTAAAATAAAATATAAAGATACTGAAGGGGAAAGTCCTAAACAAGGTTATCCAAAGGTAATAATCAATAATAATGATTATGAGATGGAGCAATTAGAGGGAGATTTTTATACAGGGATGGTTTATGAATATAGGACAAAATTGCAAAAAGGAATATATGAATATAGGTTTTCTGTGCAAGATTCATATGGGAACAACGTAAATCCATGTGAACAAATAGAAAATAAAATAGGAGTATGCGTGTATGCTGATCCAACATTAGATTGGTTGGGAACAGGAGAATACACAGATAAAGGTGTCTTTTATGATGTAGCTAATGATGAAGTGGTCTATAGGATAAAATATGAAGCAGAAAACGAAGCCCAACCATATGAAACCTATCCAAAAGTTCACATTTATAGAGGTTTCACAGAAATAGAAACAGGGATAATGACCTATATAAGTGGATGGATACCTAACGGAGCAGAATATGAATATAGAACTAAATTAGAGAGTGGAATGATTTACAGATATAGTTTTGAAGTAAAAGATGAGAATGAATGGCTAACAATAAATACTGACTTAAATAACGGACCAATAGTAAACAAAGTGCCAACATTATCTTGGTTAGAAACAGGTGAATACATAGGACGAGGAATCAATTGTTTAGAAGGCTTTGAGTCCAATAATTATACATTTAAGGTGAAGTATGAGGATACAGAAGGTGATGCTCCAAACTATGTGAAACTACATTTAAAGAAGGATGGAGAAATAGTAAATGGCTCGCCATTTACAATGACAAACGAAGGAAGTGGTATATATGAGAAGACATTATCAAACATAGAATCAGGAACTTACAGTTACTATTTTAATGCGCAAGATTCATATGGGAATAATGTGAATTCGTGTACACAAACAACTGAGCAAGGTGGGATGATTGTTTATAGGAATCCAAGCTTGATGGAAGGGCAAGCGGTATACAATAGCTTAACGAATAAGGTTAAGTTTGAAGTTAAATATGAATCGTTAGACCAAATCAAAGTGAGTGCAGAGAGAATAAAAGTAAAGATATATGACGGGACAAGTGAAATAGCTCAAAGTCCGATACTTCTTGAGTATGAAAATGGAACATTAATGACATCTGAGAAATATAGTAAAGAAGTAGAGCTTGTAAGTGGAGAGAATTATTCTTACAAGTTTGAAGCGCAAGATATAAATGGGTGGATAAATCTTGAGAAAAATTTGATAACCGGACTTGTAGTAAACAAAGCCCCGACATTATCATGGCTAGAAACAGACGAGTATGTGGGACGAGGAATAGACCGGTTAGAAGGTTTTCAGTCAAACAATTATACATTCAAAGTGAAATATGAAGATACGGAAGGTGATACGCCAAACTATATAAAAGTACATATCAAAAAAGATGGGGCAGAGGTATCGGGCAGTCCGTTTGACATGAAGGATGAAGGAAGCAGAGTGTATGCGGTAAGTTTGAATAACTTAGAGAAAGGAGCATACACATATTGGTTTGATGCAAAGGATGATTATGGGAACAATGTTAACCCATGTACTCAAACAGCTGAGCAAACAGGTTTAATAGTATCTAGTCTTCCAAGACTAGATAGTGAAACCAGCATATACAATAGCACAACTGATATAGTGATAGTGAATGTAACCTATACAAATGTAGATAGTGTTGAGGCAAAACAAGATTCAGTCAAACTTCATATATACAATGGAACAACTGAAATAGCAGATTCACCATTTGTAATGAGTTATGTGTCTGGACAGATTAAGACGGGAAATATATACCGAAAAGAATTGACGTTATCGTCGGGCAATAACTACTTCTACAAAATAAAAGCACAAGATGAAAACGAATGGACAACTCTGCAAACGAACTTAACTAATTTAGCAGTAGTAAACAAAGCCCCAACATTATCGTGGATAGAGACAGGTGAATACATAGATAGAGGAATCAATCGCCTAGAAGGCTTTGAGTCCAATAATTATACATTCAAAGTGAAATATGAAGATACGGAAGGTGATACGCCAAATTATGTGAAAGTGTATGTCAAAAAGGATGGAGCAGAAATTTCAGACAGTCCATTTGATATGACGCATGAAGGGAACGGTATATATGCTTTAAGTTTGTCTAATTTGCGGAAAGGAACATATGAATACTGGTTTGATGCACGGGATTCGTACGGTAATAGTGTGAACCCGTGCGATCAGACAAGTAAGAATTCAGGAATAACAGTTTATAGCAGCCCGACATTAGATAGCGAAACTAGTTCATATAACAGCATAACTGATAAAGTAACAATCAATGTAATTTACACAAATGCAGATGGGATAGATGTAAAACAAGATTCAGTGAAACTTCATATATATGATGGGACAACTGAAATGCAAGGTTCGCCATTTGTCATGAATTATGTGTCTGGACAAGTTGTAACAGGAAATAGGTATAAAAAAGAATTAATTTTGCCGTCAGGAGATAATTACTTTTATAGAATTAAAGCAGAAGATGTGAATAGCTGGTCAAAAATAGAAACAAATATAAATTCTATAGTCATAAACAAAGCACCAACTTTGTCGTGGCTAGAAACAAGTGAATACATAGGACGAGGAATCAATCGGTTAGAAGGCTTTGAATCAAATAAATATACATTCAAAATTAAGTATGAGGATACTGAAGGAAATGCTCCAAATTATGTAAAAGTGTATGTCAAAAAGAATGGAGCAGAAATTTCAGATAGTCCATTTGATATGACGCACGAAGGTAGTGGTATATATGTGAAGACACTTGCGAACATAGAATCAGGGAATTACAGTTACTGGTTTAATGCGCAAGATTCATATGGGAATAATGTGAATTCGTGTACACAAACAACTAAGCAAACAGGAGTAAATGTATACAACAATCCAACTTTAGACAGTGAAACTAGCTCATATAACAGTACAACAGATAAAATAACAGTAAA
>JBHPKP010000072.1:0-3419 GCA_042566505.1 bacterium
CACTTCTTTATTTTTTAATACATTCTTCAATCTCTCTACCACATATTTCGCTTCTATCGTTAGTCTGCGATGATCTATTCTTCTTGCCAGATTTTCCACTTCACCAGCTAATTCTATACTTTTGTAGTTTTCTTTGTAGTCGATATTTAACTCATTTGCCTTATCAATTACATAATTTATATATTCTTTCATTCTCATTCTTCCCTTTATATATGCTTTTTCAACTTGTTCAAATTTCTGTAATTCTTTTGGATATATTATGGGTCTTATCCGGTTTATTACTAATTCCAGTTTTTGCAGTATTTCATTTATTTTTTTATTGTGAGTAATTGATTTATACATACAGCTAAAATTCTTTCTGTACAATGCTTCGTCTTCTATCCCAAATATCTTCACCTGACCAGGATTTTGTATATCATACAGTTCCGCCCCTGTTACATAGCCTTTCTCTTTTAAGTAATCCACAACTTTTGTTTTATTTTTAACATTTTCTATACCCGAGACTAGACTTGTATCTACTGGACCAGCAGCGCCTTCCACACCAATTATGTTTAAACTTTTTCCATGTTTTGTCTTTAACTTGTCTATGATTTTACTTATATTCTCCTGAACTTCCTTATTACAATGCATGTCCTGGATAAAATATAATAGGGTTCTAGTATCTCCATTATATCTATCGGTTATCTCGCCTAAGTTTTTGGGAATTAGTCCTAATTCCATTGTTTTTTGTGGGCTCACCAGTGCCTGCGCATAACTGAAATCCTGTGATATTACCGTAATAAATGTCAGTAATAGTGCGCTTGATACGATTTTTTTCATGTTCATTGTAATTTCTCCTATTAATAATTTTTATACTTGTAAAAGAATTATATCCAATCATAAAAAACTATATTCAATCCTTTCACGTACAAAACTTATGGATATATCACTATCTACGAATAAAATAATTTTTTAGGGGGGGGGTATAAAAACATAAGGGAATAGAAAAGCAGGAACAAATAGCACCTGCTTTTTTACTCTATTTTTTTTTAGCTGTTTTTTTAGCTTTGGATTTTTTTTGAGTTCCTTTAGGACTTTTTTCTATCGAAGCTTGCGCAGCAGCTAAGCGCGCTATAGGGACCCTAAACGGCGAACAACTCACATAGTCCAGTCCATTTGCATCGCAGAATTTCACTGAATCCGGATCACCGCCATGCTCACCACAAATACCGACTTTCAAATCCTTTTTGGTTTTTCTGCCTTTTTCAACACCCATTGACACCAATTGGCCCACACCTGTTTGATCAAGTGTCTGAAAAGGATCTTCTTTCATGATTTTTTCATCAAGATAATATTGAATAAACTTACCTGCATCATCACGTGAAAAACCAAATGTCATTTGCGTTAAATCGTTTGTACCGAATGAGAAAAAATCCGCTTCATTTGCGATTTCGTCCGCAGTTACAGCAGCGCGCGGCACTTCGATCATTGTACCAATCTTGTAGTCAATTTTCTTTTTCTCTTGCTTCATTACTTCCTCTGCAACCGCAATAATGATTTCTTTCTGGTTCTTCAATTCATTTACACTGCCAACAAGCGGGATCATTATTTCAGGAATAATTTTTTTCCTATCCTTCTTAGCAAGTTTTATTGCAGCTTGTATTATTGCCTTTGCTTGCATTTTTGTAATTTCAGGATACGTAATACCAAGCCTACAGCCTCTGTGTCCGAGCATCGGATTAAACTCATGCAATTCTTCCACACGACCCAGCAGCTTATCTTTTCCATCGCTTTTTTTACCTTTGCATTTTAGTTGTGCTACTTCGACCATAAGCTCCTCACGCTTCGGCAAAAACTCATGGAGCGGCGGGTCAATCAATCTGATTGTTACAGCATAGCCTTGCATTTCCTTGAACAAACCATAGAAATCATTTCTCTGCATCGGCAAAAGTTTATCAAGCGCTTTTTGTCTTGTCTCTACATCCTTTGCCAATATCATCTGCTGCACAATCGGGATTCTGTCTTCTGCAAAAAACATATGCTCTGTTCTGCACAGTCCGATCCCCTCTGCGCCAAATTCGCGCGCAGTTTTTGCATCACGCGGAACATCCGCATTTGCCCGCACTTTCAGTTTTCTCACTTCATCCGCCCATTTCATAAACTGCCCGAATTCACCTGTCAATTTCGGCGTAAGTGTAGGAACCTTACCCAGTATTACAGCGCCCATTGTCCCTTCCAAAGTTATCCAATCGCCTTCTTTAATAATAATATTTCCAACCTTAAATGTTTTTTTCGCATAATCTATTTTTAGTTCTTCACAACCTGCCACGCAACATTTTCCCATACCTCTTGCTACAACTGCAGCATGGGAAGTCATTCCACCTTTACTAGTGAGAATCCCTCTGCTTGCATCCATACCGTGTATATCGTCCGGACATGTGTCGATTCGGACAAGTATAACCGGCTTTTTCTCAGATTCTTTTACTGCATGATCCGAGCTAAAAACAACTTCGCCAGATGCAGCACCGGGCGATGCGGGAAGGCCTTTTGCAATTACTTCAAATTTCGCAGACGGGTCAATAACAGGATGCAAAAGCTGATCCAAGGTTTTTGGTTCTACTCGCATAATAGCTTCTTGTTTCGAGATAAGTCTTTCCTTTACCATATCAACTGCTATTTTTATTGCAGCCTTTGCAGTACGTTTCCCTGCACGTGTTTGAAGCATGAATAGTTTGTTTTTTTCAATTGTGAATTCGAAATCTTGCACGTCTTTATAATGCTTTTCAAGTTTTGTTGTGATTTGTTTTAGCTCATTGAAAACCTTTGGCATGTCTTTTTTCAAAAGTTTGATCGGCTTAGGTGTTCTGACACCTGCTACAACATCTTCACCTTGTGCATTGATCAAATATTCACCGTAAAATTCTTTTGCGCCTGTTGATGGGTTACGCGTGAATCCAACACCTGTTGCGCTATCATCACCCATGTTTCCGAATACCATAGCTTGTATGTTTACAGCTGTTCCCAATTCGTCCGGAATTTTATTTAATCGTCGGTATGTGATTGCTCTTTGGTTATTCCATGAATTAAACACAGCATCACGTGCCATATACATTTGATCGAGTGTGTTTTGCGGAAAACCTTTTTTGTAATATTTTTTTACAAGCTGTTTAAATGTATCACAAAGTTTTTTCATAGAGTCCGCATCAACATCAGTATCGAGCTTTACCTTTAATTTGCTTTTGAGTTTGTCAAATTCATGCTCAAACTTTTCTTTACTGATTTCAAGCACAACATCCGAAAACATCATGATGAAACGTCTGTATGAATCATATGCAAATCTAGGATTACCGGAAAGCTCTGCCAAACCCTCAACAGTAATATCATTTAGACCTAGGTTCAAAATAGTGTCCATCATACCTGGCATAGAAAATTTTGCACCG
>JBHPKP010000073.1:0-3346 GCA_042566505.1 bacterium
TCCTTCATGTAAAATGGTGTTAAACCAGATGTAATAGAAATCCACATAGAGATAAATTCAGCAGTTGAACCTGAAAGACGTGCAACAAAACCCTGTCCATGAATCTGCTTTTCAGGATGTCCACTACTAACGATAAATGAAGAATTTTCAAAAATACTTCTACCGTAAATATTTGGATCCATAAATGGAACAAGCGCTTTTTCACCTATCGAATAGAACTCATCAACTAAATTATTCCTAAGCATCTCGAGCAAGTACTTATATTCCATATGCAGCCAAATGGACTCATTCTCGAGCCAGCCCGCTGTAAAAATAGTGATCCTGCCGGTTGAAAGAGGTACATTTTTCAAAGGGGCATTAATCTTGAGCATGTTCAATTTCTTATCATGTAAAGGACTCTTCATTATAGCTTTATGAAATTTTTGTGCTTTTTCATCATTTTTATTAATTCTAAGATAATGCACCGGTCCCTCTAAAAATAGTGGTAATGGTTTTCTCTCAAATTCTGAAACTCTTATACATGGATAACCATTTCTATTTACCTTCCTAACTCCATTTTCTTTAATGTGGCTATATTTCGTAGGCTCGTATTGATAATTGGTAATAACTACTCCTGTTTTTTTATCTAATGATTTAACTAACCCCTTATTAAGTTTTACCAAGAAAAGTTTCAAAACTTTTATAACTGTCGCAACTTCAACATCTTTTGTATCGCCCGATATACCCATCATTGTTTTTGCTCTAAATAATTCCTTTGAAGTATGTGTTTTATCCCAAAATGCATAATCATTTTTTGCAAATTTTTTAGTTATACTCTCAAGCTCGAACAACAAATCACAAGTTTCTTCATTCAAAAGGATTTTCATATCTTTAAACTTACACAGTGAATCAATTAGAAACATCAGTAATCTTTTCAGTTCAAATGATTCTGCAGTCGAAGAACCAAATGTTCCGGGTACACCATTTAATGCATCACACCAGTTTGGCCGATCAGACTCCATCTCAATACCAACACCATTTGGATCAAGCGATGCATATTTATTTGCAGTCAAATTGATAAGTTTCTCGATAAGATTTGTTGTATAAATATTACCACCGCCATACTTTGTTCTAACAATATTCGGATTGGTTTTTCGCATATTAATCATTGAATTTTTTTTTGCATCAATGTAAACAGCATCTAATTGACGAGGCTCACCTTGAAACAAAACATACTTATCGTCGCGAGGAAGTACAACATGCGAATTATCATAATAAGTAAAATTCTTCTTATCGAATAACAGCTCTTTAAGTTTATCCGGATAAATTGCAAGATATGCTTCAATCAAATCAATATTATAATGCCAATGATCCGACCAATAACATTCACCAGGATTTGCTAAATCTATTTTTTCCGAATACACCAAAAGATTCTCTAAAAGCATTTGTTTTGAGTCTTTGTACTTTATGTTTTCCGTGTATAGAAAATCGAAAAAACTACCCAAACTAAATGGTTCTTTTATAAAACTTTCGATCTGGATTTTTGATTCAGCATTAAACTGACTCATGAAATCTTTTCTATTTATGACATTAAATTTCACTCCCATAACTTTGAGAGGATTAAATCCATCCACCTGCAAAAGATTCATAAATGTAACAATAACCTCATCCTTAAGGTTTGGATTAAAAAATACATCACTTCTACGGTTTTGGTTAACATCACGATAGTTTCCATTACCTTGTGAAAAATATTCCGGCAAAACTACAAAGTCATTGTATTCGCGTTCCATATCACCATGAATTCTCGAAAATGCGTAATAATTATTATTTTTACCAATGGTCAAAGGATATCCACCTCGAAGCAGATTATCGATGAAGTTTTGTTTTGTATAATTATCAAATTTATCTGAACTTGATTTTGTTAAAACATCACTGCCGATCTTATTAATGACAATCTTGTTTTCATCTTTCTTTGCTTCAAAATACTTTTTGTTAGACATTTTTTTCACATATTTATCAACATCACTAACTTTGTGTACATTTCCAACCAGAGAAAAATACTTAAATGTCTCGCCCGGTTTGATACTTATCTTGAAATTCCCCATAGCAGACGGTGTTTTGTTTTTTCCGGTCATGGAATGATCGATTTTATAATTTTTGGAATTTACAAATATTGAAGGATATGAGAAATCGCGCACTTCACCAAAAAGAGTATCCGGATCAATTATATACTCAGGATTAATTTGTTTATTGTTTTTCACATAAAAACCTGTATAAAAATTCGCCTGTTTAACAGGTATAACTTCCGGTCTGTCTAATGGCTCAACTGGCAACTTATAAACAGGAGTTTTAGTGGATTTTGAAAAGAAAACACCATTGTACCAGCCTTCTGCAAGCCGGCTGATATTTTTTAGCATAAAATTATTTGTCCCATATGGGAGAATTATTGGAAGTCCGTCTATACACTCAATATTTTTAACAGTTTTAGTTGTGTTTGTAATTTTCAAAACCCTTGCAAGTGCCGGAATTTCCTCATTAGGAACTGTGAAATAATCGACTTCCACTTCAAGTCCCAGATTTTTATTTACTTCTTTAAGCGTCAAATCATAAGACGATATTTCCATCTGCTGTTCTATACCTTTATCGTCAACATTATTCTTAAAAGGCTCATACACCTTTTCATTAATTTTTAAAAAAGTTCTAAATCCCTGAAGGTGTGTCTGCCGGTAAGCTTTGTTTGCTGCAACAAATTCTACAATTGCACCATCTTTATCCTTTGTCCCAAAACATGAAATCCCCTGACCTCTATTGACATAAAAAATCCACATTGGTTTTCCCCAAATATCTGCAATTGCAGGGAAGAAACTTGCGAATCCTTTTGTGTTATTATAGTCCTTTATTATGAATTTATCACCATCTACTCTGTACTCTTTTTTAGCCATTTTTCCTCCATCTTTCACAAAAGTTCATTATATAACATTATTATTTAGAAACATATATTATCGTATCTGAAAAAAATGTCAAGCTATTGCAAAAGCCATAACCAAACAGGCATAATTTTGATTAAGCGCTCATCAATTGTCAGTTCTTCACTCTCATCTTCAGTAAGAATCAATCCTTCTTTCAAACCATAATAATCCATTGCCTCAACAAGCCCGCCTATTTCTCTATCTCTTGTACCATCTTGATTAAATGTCTTTGTTACTTGCAAGGCAGTCATGACTTTTCCTTTTTCAGCAGTCAAAAAATCACATTCTTTTTTTTCTTTAAAATAATAAATATCATTCTTTCGTCTTTTTAATTCTATATAAACTATATTTTCTAAAACTCGCCCATAATCCTCTGAAAACGCAAATCTAATTGCCTG
>JBHPKP010000074.1:0-3162 GCA_042566505.1 bacterium
TAAAGAAGGATATAGATAGGAGCAAAAATCAACATGAAAATTATCGCATTTATACCGGCTAGATATGGATCAACTAGATTACCGGGTAAGCCATTAATTAACATATTGGATAAACCTATGATTCAGCATGTTTATGAAAATGCTTTAAAGCTTAAAATGCTTGATAAGGTTGTTATTTTGACAGATAGTGATGAGATAAAAAACGCGGTTGAAGGATTTGGCGGGGAAGTTTGTATGACTGATGTGAGCATAACTTCTGGGTCAGAACGCATTTTGTCAGTTTTAGATCAATATAAAGAGTATCAGATAATCGTAAATATTCAAGGCGATGAACCACTTTTGGATTCAAATGATATTGAAAAAGCAATTCAGACCCTAGTTAATGATGATAATGCACATATCTCAACTTTAGTTAAAAAGATTGACGATAATATGGATATAGTCGAGCCTAATGTAGTAAAAGTTGTTTTAGATAAAAATGGCTATTGTCTTTATTTTTCGAGATCAAAAATCCCATTTATAAGAGATAATGCAGAAACAACTGAATATTTTAAGCATATAGGTTTATATATCTATCGTCGTCAAGTTATAGAAAAATTAAATCGTTTACCATACAGCATGTTAGAAGATGCTGAAAAGCTTGAACAGCTTCGGTTTTTGGAAAATGGGTATAGAATTAAAGCAGCTTTTGCAGAAAGTAATATCCATGGTGTAGACGTAAAAGAAGATTTGATAATAGTCGAAAAAATGTTAAAATCAAAACTTAATATTTAATTGTATAGGAGAAAATTGTGTCACAAACAAAATATATTTTCATAACAGGTGGAGTTGTATCATCATTGGGCAAAGGAATAACAGCTGCATCACTTGGTGCGCTTCTTCAAAGCTATGGATATACAGTAGATATTCTAAAATTTGATCCATATATAAATGTGGATCCGGGAACAATGAGTCCATATCAGCATGGTGAAGTGTATGTAACTGACGATGGAGCTGAAACAGATTTAGATTTGGGACATTACGAACGTTTCCTGAACAAAGACCTTTCGCAAAAAAACAACGTCACAACCGGACGAATCTATCACTCAGTTATTTCAAAGGAACGTCGTGGTGATTATTTGGGTGCAACTGTTCAAGTCATTCCTCATATTACAAATGAAATAAAAGATGCAGTAAAGAGAATGGCGGACGGAAATGATTTTATAATTGTTGAAATTGGCGGTACTGTTGGAGATATAGAAGGATTGCCATTTTTGGAAGCTATACGACAGTTTAGACGTGATGTTGGACGAAATAATGTAATGTATATACATCTAACATTAGTTCCTTATATAAAAGCTTCAGAAGAACTTAAAACTAAACCAACACAACATAGTGTTGGAAAGCTTAGAGAAATTGGTATTGAGCCGGATATTATTGTATGCAGAACTGAACGTGAATTATCAAAGTCCATTAAAGATAAAATTGCACTTTTTTGTAATGTCGAGGAAAATGCAGTTATTCAAGAAAAAGATGTTGGAAGTGTGATTTATCAAGTGCCATTGGATTTACATCAAGATGGACTGGATAAACAAATTTTAGATTTTTTTGGACTGAAAGAGTCTAAGCAAGATTTGTCTGATTGGGAGAATATTGTAAAAAGATTTATCGATGCAAAAGATATTATAAATATTGCAATTACGGGCAAATATACTGAACTTAAAGATGCATACAAAAGTATTCGAGAATCTTTGGTTCATGCAGGTATTGCGCACAAAGTTAAAATTAATATTCAATATGTTGATGTTGAAATGGAAAATTTAAATGTTGTACTTGATGGTATGGACGGTATATTAATCCCCGGTGGTTTTGGGGAACGTGGTGTTGAAGGCAAGGTTAGAGTGGTTGAATATGCTCGAGTCAATAAAAAACCGTTTTTTGGTATATGTCTTGGAATGCAGTGTGCAGTCATTGAATTTGGACGTAATGTGTTGGGGTTAAAAGATGCGCACAGTACCGAAATTAATAAGGATACGAAGAATCCGGTTATTGATCTTATGGAATCACAAAAGCAGAACAAAGATATGGGTGGGACTATGAGGCTTGGAGCATATGATTGTACGATAAAAAAAGGAACAAAAACATTTGAAGCGTATAACGAGGAATATATTTCCGAAAGACATAGACATAGATATGAGTTTAATAACAAATATAAAAAAGATTTCGAAGAGAATGGAATGTTATTAAGTGGAATAAATGAGAAACAGGATTTGGTGGAAATTATAGAGCTAAAGGATCATCCTTGGTTTGTTGCAGCGCAGTTTCATCCGGAATTTAAATCTAGAATTATGAAACCGCATCCACTTTTTAAAGATTTTATTAATGCATGTATAGCAAACAAAGGATCAAAAAAATATGATGAAGCAGTTGAAAATAAAACTAAATAATTTTGATATTTCAAACAACAAACCATTTGTTTTGATTGCAGGTCCTTGTGTAATTAAAGATTTTGATGAGACATTTGAAATTGCACAGTATCTTAAAAAAATTTCACAAAAACATAACATACCTTTGATTTTTAAAGCGTCTTACGACAAGGCAAATAGATCAAGTGTAACATCATACCGAGGACCGGGAATTGAAAAAGGTCTGAAAATTCTTGTTGATATAAAAAATAAACTAAATATTCCAATAACTACAGATATACATACTCCTATTGAAGCTGCACAAGCTGCTGAAATAGTGGATATAATCCAAATACCTGCATTTTTATCACGCCAAACAGATCTTATAGTAAAAGCTGCTGATACCGGGCGAATTGTGAATGTAAAAAAAGGACAATTTTTGGCGCCGGATGATATGAGGCATATAGTTGAAAAAGTAAAATCGCGTGAGAATAATAATATACTGCTTACTGAACGTGGTACATTTTTTGGATATCATAATTTAGTAGTTGATATGCGCAGCATGGAAAAAATGAAAGAATATGGATTTCCTGTAATTTTTGATGCAACTCATAGTGTACAGTTGCCCGGTGGCCTTGCAAAAAAATCAGGTGGGGAACGTGAATATATTTTGCCGCTTGCAAAAGCTGCAATTGCAGTTGGGATTGCGGGTATATTTATGGAAGTTCATCCTGATCCAAAAAAATCACTTTCTGATAGTGCAAGTATTTTGAATATG
>JBHPKP010000075.1:0-3152 GCA_042566505.1 bacterium
AACAAGAAAACCATACACAATTGTTATTCCGCCTCCAAACATAACAGGCGCTTTGCATATGGGGCATGCCTTAAATAATGTTTTGCAGGATATTTTTATTCGATATTATAAGCTAAAAGGTTTCAATGCATGCTGGATTCCAGGTACTGATCATGGTGGAATAGCGACCCAAAATGTTATTGAGAAACAGCTTCGTGAGAGAGGTTTGGATCGTCACCAGGTTGGTCGTGAAAAATTTTTGGAAATAATGTGGCAATGGCGTTACCAAACAGGTGATACGATTTTGATGCAGTTGCGCAAGCTCGGATGTCTGTGTGATTGGGATAGAACCAGATTTACTATGGATCATATATGCGCAGAGGCAGTGTTTGCTTCATTCAAGAAATTGTTTGAGGAAGGTTTGATTTATCGAGGTACATACATGGTAAATTGGTGTCCGAGATGTAATACAGCGCTAAGTGATATTGAAGTTGAGCACGAGGAAAAAAATGGAAACCTGTGGTATATAAAATATCCTCTAAAAGATGATCCAAAAGAAGGAATCATAGTTGCAACTACCAGACCGGAAACAATGCTGGGCGATACTGCAGTTGCTGTAAATCCGAATGATGAACAGTATAAAAAATATATTGGTAAAAGTATAAATCTTCCACTTATGAATCGCCAGATTCCAATTGTTGCAGATGAAATGGTTGAGAAAGAGTTTGGTACAGGCGCTGTAAAGATTACACCAAGTCATGATCCAAATGACTATGAACTTGCCAAGCGTCACAATTTACCACATGTTGTTGTTATCGATAAAATAGGTGTTATGACAGACGAAGCTGGCAAGTATCAGGGGCTTGATAGATATAAATGTAGAAAACAAGTATTAGAAGACCTGGAAAGTGAAGGTCTTTTGGTTAAAACAGAAAGTTACAAAAATAATGTGAGTGTTTGTTATAGATGCAATACAACTATTGAACCGCTTATTTCAGATCAGTGGTATTTGAAAACAAAAGAAATGGCAAACATGGGAATGAAAGCTGTAGAAGATGGGCGTGTAAAATTTGAACCTGCAAACTGGAAAAAGCCATATCTTGCATGGCTTGAGAATCTCCATGATTGGTGTATTTCTCGTCAGATTTGGTGGGGACATAGGATTCCCATTTGGTATTGTACAAGCTGTCATGAAGAAGGTTCAAAAAAAGGAATCGTTGTTTCAAAAGAGAAACCACAAACTTGTCCTGACTGTAATGCATCAGAATTTATGCAGGATGAGGATGTATTAGATACATGGTTCTCATCGTCACTGTGGCCATTCTCTACATTAAAATGGCCCGAAGAAAATAAAGAATTGGACTATTTTTATCCGACAAACACTTTAGTTACAGGGCATGAGATATTGTATTTATGGGTAGCAAGGATGATTATGATGGGACTTCACTTAAAGCATGATATACCTTTTGATACGGTTTATATTCACGGGATAGTACGTGATGCGCACGGAAAAAAGATGAGTAAATCTTTGGGAAATGTGATTGATCCTTTAGGTACTATTGATGAATACGGAACAGATGCTCTGCGTTTCTCACTTACATCACAAGGCATAATGGGGCGAGATCTTCATGTTTCTGACGATAATTTTGCAGCGTCCAGAAATTTTTGCAATAAACTTTGGAATGCATCGAGATTCATGCTTTTAAATTTGGATAAATTTATAAAAGAAAATAATTTTTTGTTTGACGAAGATATTGAAAGTATGATTGCTTCTGAAAAGGAATTAGAACTTTCAGATAAATGGATACTGAATCTTTTTCAAGAGCTTATCGACGAAGTAACAGGTTATTATGAAGCGCACGATTTTGCAAATGCTGCAAGAAGCTTGTATGGTTTTGTCTGGAATAAATATTGTGATTGGTATTTGGAGCTTGTTAAATCAAGATTATATAGCGATAATTTTGAATCGAAGAAAAAGGCTTTTTTGATTTTGGCATATATATTGGATCAATCTTTACATCTTTTGCATCCAATAATCCCACATATAACAGATGAAATATCTTCTATGTTGAGTGGATTGCTAAAGACTAATCGAAAAACTCTGCTTGAGTCAATATGGTCAAAAAGTAATAAAAAATTTAAAAATACAGAATCTAATCCTTCTATGCAAAAAGTAATAGATATAGTTTCAAGTATTCGAAATATAAAAGGTGAGATGCGTATTCCAAATTCAAAAAAAGTGAAACTATACTTAAAGGGTGAAAAACTTAATGATACTGCAAAAGGTTATGTTGAAAACATGCTAAAGTCAGAGGAAATTATTAATGCCAAAGATCTGAAAAAACCGGATTTTAGTGCAGCTGCTGTTATTGATGGTTATGAAATTTTTATCCCACTTAAGGATTTGATAGATATTGATAAAGAGAAAGCCAAGCTGAATAAAGAATTTTCGAAACTTGAGATACAAAAAAATTAGAGAACAAAAATTTTATTGAAAAAGCGCCAAAAGAGCAGGTACAAAAAACAAAACTTTATCTGACAAGTTTGCAAGATCAGTTAGAGAAGATTTCACATAATTTAAAAACATTAAATTCATAAAAGGAAGTGTAAACATGAGATTTGATAAAAGAAAACCAGACCAACTTAGAAGATTAACCATTAAAAAGAATTTTACAAAATACGCAGATGGATCAGTTTTGATTTCAATGGGTGAGACAAAAGTAATTTGTAATGCAACAATTGAGGATAAAGTTCCACCGCATCTGAAAGGACAAAAAACCGGTTGGATAACAGCTGAATATGCAATGCTGCCAAGGTCAGGGCAATTGCGTACATCTAGAAAGAGAGCACTGTCGAGTGGGCGTACACATGAAATACAAAGGCTTATAGGTCGTAGTTTGAGGGCAGTGGTTGATTTGAATCTTTTAGGAGAACGTACAATAACTGTAGATTGTGATGTTATTCAGGCTGATGGCGGCACACGAACCGCATCAGTCTCGGGTGCTTATGCAGCTGTTTATATTGCAATCAGAACTTTGCTAAATTTAGGAGAAATTGAAGAGTGTCCAATGAAAGATATGCTTGCAGCTGTTAGTGTGGGAATTGTTGGGGGAAAACCGGTTTTGGATTTGTGTTATGAGGAAGATGTAGATGCAGAGGTTGATATGAATGTT
>JBHPKP010000076.1:0-3062 GCA_042566505.1 bacterium
ATATAATTCTGCTGTTTTTTCCGGAAGAATACTTGCTACATCTCTTTCCAATATTTCTGACAACATAAAGGGGTTCAATTTAAATAAAAAATATCTACCTGCAAGACTATCTCCTGATTTTCTAAATAAATCTAATTTAGCACTTCCTGTTACAATAAAATTGATCCTGTCTTCATACGTATCAAAAAAGTCTTTTAAAATGTTTTTCCATCTAGGAATTTTATGCACTTCATCAAAACATATCCACAATTTTAATTTCCTGCTCATATCTAGAATATCTTTTCCCAAAAAATCTGTTTCATGTCTATATCTATCTCGAATATTTTTTCTATCCCAGTTATAATATAGTGATTCTGTTTTAGATATTTGCAGTTTGTGACGAGCAATAGTAGTTTTTCCGCATTGTCTAGGACCAGCAATAAACCTCATTTGCCTAGCAAAAACATCAGAAAAAATTATTTTTTCAATATGTCTTTTTATATAGCTAACTCTTCTCATAGAGCCTCCAAAGAAAAAACATCTTACATGACTATTTTTTATATATGTAATTTAGTCAAGACAAATTTATACATACATGTAAATTTGTCAAATACTTATCTCGTATTCTAAATCTCCTGAATCCAACCTTGTTCAAAACCAGATTTTTTTAGATATTTTACACCTTCTGAATATTCATAGCCAGTTAAACCTTTGGAAAGCTCATCGAAATCATATGCATTATGTGTCGGATGATATTGTCCCATTAAACTTACATACATGTCCGTCGATATTTCCTTTAACATATCAATAACGCCTTTTGTGTTGGCTAAATTTCCGGGAAGCATCAAATGTCTGACAACAATACCTTTTTGGGCAATTTCATCTTTCATGACTAAATGCCCAACCTGCTCATACATTTTCTTAATAGCTTTTTTATTTATTTCAACGTAATCTGAAACATTCGAATACTTTCTACCAAGTTCATTGTTACTATATTTTGCATCTACTAAATATATATCCACAATTCCATCGAGCAATTTAATAGTCTCTTCTGACTCATAGCCGCTGCAGTTATATACTATTGGAATATTTAAACCTTTTTCTCGTGCATTATATACACATTCAGCCAAAAGCGGACTATAGTGCGTTGGAGTCACAAAGTTTATGTTGTGTGCTCCTTTTTTCTGCAGCTTTATCATTATATCTACTACTTCATCTGGTTCATAAATCTTTCCATTATCAAGTTGGCTGATAGGATAATTCTGGCAAAAAACACAAGCCAATGAACAGCTCGTAAGAAAAATCGTACCGGATCCTTTTGCGCCGCTTATCGGAGGTTCTTCTCCAAAGTGCAGGTTATAGCTTGCAATTTTAATTTTGTCTGTCTGCCTGCATGCACCTATTTCACCTTCAAAACGCTTAGCCAAACATTTACGCGGACATATTGTACAATGTGCCATATTTTCTTTAAGTTTCTTAATATTATGTAATTGTTTATTCATAAAAAATATTTTCCCCATAAAGAATAAAGTCAACCTCATTACCTGATAAAGCTTTGCTGTGATGGTGTAAAAAATCTACTTACCATATCCATTTCTCGTGCGTTTATTTACTTTTATAGTTAAATAATGCTGTACTTATGGAGTTTTGTCAATGGTTTGCAATTAAAAATACATTGAGAATAGATTTTATTCCCAGATACATAACGACCAACCCGCAGATTTTCTGAAACGAAAAATACAATTTTTCATTTGATATGAATTTCGTAAAATATGTGGCAAACCCTGCCAGCAGTAAAAATGGTGAGAATATAGTTCCAAGTCCAAAAACAAAGCCCTGAAATCCACCAACCAAATGATTTGTTGAGTGAAGAACTATATATGACAAAACTGCCAAAAGAGGTGCGCATGGAACAAGCCCCAAAAATATACCCGCTAAAAACACACTCCCATGATCCCATTTGTGCAGAAATTTACAAATTGCAGATTGTTTTGTACTCACAAAAACAATCGATAAACCAAGCAAGAAAATAAATATTCCGCCGCCAATTTGAAGCTTAAACCTAAAGTTTGATATGTAATATAAAGAACTCAAAAGCTCGCCCGAAAAGCCAGCCAAGGCACCAAGAAATATATATGCAATCAATCGTCCACATGAAAATAGAAGCGCACCCCTAACACCATGTTTAAAACCTTTTTTTGTACCTGCAAAATATGGAATCATAATCGAACATGAAATAAGACAAGGTCCCCATGCCATTGCAAGACCTGTTATAAATAATTCGAAAAGTATTGTAGTCATTGATTATTTCCAAATAATATTATCTTTAATTGTTTTAATATATATTTCTAAGCTTTCTTTCAGTGAATCTATCATTAACACATAAAATGGGTCCATATTTCCTTTATTTTGAGCTGCTTCTATTGAATCAAGATACTCTTTTCTTTGCTCGTTTTTAACAATACATGATGAATATCCATTCTGCATGAGTACCAAATTCATTAAAAGTCTTGCGCACCGACCATTTCCATCGATAAAAGGATGAATTGTCACAAATCTGTAATGTGATTCACATGCCAGGATCACAGGATGTAATGATACATTCTCTTTCATCCATAGATCAAAATTTTCCATAAGCAACGGAACTAACTTTGGTTCAGGAAAAATGTATTTTTGACTATTTTTCTGCATCACATAGACATCATATTTTCTATATTTACCTGCATTTTCATCATCGATTTCTCTTAGAATAATCCTATGTAAACCCAAAATATCAACAAGTTTTATTTCCTTATCCCCTCTTTTAACAATATCTTCAATATAGTCAATTGCATATTTATGGTTAATTGCCTCAAGATGTTCCCTCATACTTTTTCCGCCAATTGTAATCCCTTGGAGCAAAATAATCTTTGTTTCACTTAAATCAAGTGTTGATCCCTCAATTGCATTTGAATTATAGGTGAGCTGCATATCAAAATAAATTTTAAGGTTTTTTATTTGTTGTTCATTTAATGGTCTTAGTTGAGACAACTGATCCTTGAGCAAGTCTATCTCAGTCAATTTTTCTTGTATGATTTTGTTTA
>JBHPKP010000077.1:0-3055 GCA_042566505.1 bacterium
TTCCATATTCACTCACATTATTCAATAGCTACAAGTAAATTACTTAAACCCGAATACCTGCACTATTGGGCAAAGCTCAAGGGTTTAACTGTCATTGGAACCGGTGACTGTATACATCCGGGCTGGTCAAAAGAACTCTCGGAAAAACTTGCACCCATTGGAAACGGGCTCTTTAAACTCAAAGAAAAATACATTTTAAAAGATATGATTGTGCCGGATTCATGTAAACATATCGAACCTCTATTTATATTAACAGGTGAACTCAGCAGTATCTATAAAAAAAATGAAAAAGTCCGAAAGATTCATAATCTTGTAGTGTTCCCGGATTTTGAATCATGCCAAAAAGTTCAAACCAAACTTGATGCAATGGGAAATATTCGCTCTGACGGTCGACCGATTCTTGGTATTGATGCAAAAAACATACTCGAAATGACACTGGAATCAAATGACAAATCATTTCTGGTCCCTTGCCATATTTGGACCCCATGGTTTTCATTGCTAGGTGCAAAATCCGGATTCAATCATCCCAAAGAATGCTATGAAGACCTGACAAAACATATTTTTGCGGTTGAAACCGGACTCTCCAGTGATCCGCCTATGAACTGGATGTGTAGTTTCCTAGACAACTTTCAACTCATCTCCAATTCGGACGCACATTCGCCAGACAAACTCGGTCGTGAAGCAAATATATTCGAATGTGAACAATCATACGATGCCATATACAATGCTCTCAAAAATGATAACGGATTTATCGGTACAGTTGAATTTTATCCACAAGAGGGTAAATATCATTACGATGGACACAGAAACTGCAAAATATGTTGGAACCCAACTGAAACAAGAACAAACAATGGGATTTGTACAGTATGCGAAAAAGAAGTTACAAAAGGTGTCATGCATAGAGTATATGAATGTAAAGATAGAGAAAGCAAAAACATTAAAAATAAAAAATTCTTCTCAAAAACCTCACTCATAGAATTGATAGCTGAAATTATGGGTAAAAAACCGATTGCAAAATCTGTAAAAGAAGCGTATCACAAAACTATCGAAAAACTTGGTCCAGAGATGGAAATCCTAATCACAAAAGACCTATCCGAAATTGAAAATCTCGATAAACCACTTAAAAACTCCATCGAAAAACTTCGAAATGGTAAAGTAAAAATCACTGAAGGCTTTGATGGTGAATTTGGAACAATAAGAGTTCACGTCTAAAAACAATCAAAATAATAATTGTAATATTACTTTCAAATTATTATTATTGTATCTTCTATTATTCGCAACAAATTCGCAGAAACAATCCTTGAAAAACCTTAATAATAATGTTTATTTTTTATTACGCACTATAATATATAGAGGAATTTAGGCATGAGAAAAAATAACAAAGGTTTTACATTAATTGAATTAATGATTATTGTCGCAATCATAGGAATATTGGCAATTGTCGGGACCGCGCAGTTTGGGAATGTGATCAGAAAATCAAAGGAATCAACAACCAGACGATCGCTTCATAGCATCAGATCTGCAATCAACATATATTACGCTAACAATTATGGTGAATTCCCAGCATCCATTACAGCAGCGCCATTTTTTGGTGATTATATAGATAACCTAAAAATAACAAAATTAAATGATCATGAAGATTCTATAGCTGTAAAAACTGCAGGCGGAATTGATGATGCAGGAGGCTGGCACTATAATTCATCAACCGGTGAATTACATGTAAATTGTACACATACGGATTTTAACGGAACAGTAATAAGCAGTTGGTAAGCTAATAAATTTGATCTTTAAAATATTTTTTCACCAGAACATTTATGGTCGATAAATTCGCATTTTTTTCGCATTTTTATTCCTTGTAAAAAGGTGTAAATATGTTTTATTTAAGTATGTTAAAGTAATATAAAGGGAAACTAAAATGAAAATGAAAAACAAAGGTTTCACACTCATAGAACTCATGATCGTAATCACAATAATTGGGATACTAGCCATTGTTTCGTCAGCTAGAGTTGGAAACATTATCAGACGCTCTAAAGAAGCCACAACAAAGAGATCGCTCGCAAGTATCCGCAGCGCTATTAATATCTATTACGCAACACATTTTGGAGAATTCCCACCGGATATTGATCTGGCGCCTTTTTATGGCACACACATTGATAATCTCAAGATAACAAGGTTACATAATCACATTGATTCTGTAGCTGTAAAGACAAGCGGTTCGATTGATGATTCAGGTGGATGGCATTATGACCCTGCAACCGGTGAATTACATGTAAACTGCACACATACTGACCTTAATGGGATTGTCATAAGTAATTGGTAATGTAATTAAAACTTTATTTTGTTTAATTATTTTATAGAAGGTCGATTTTCAGATTATGTAAAAGAAAATGATATGAATACTTATTGAACAATCATATACCAGTTGCTGCCATCACAGACGAGAATAGCGCCTACCCCATTTATTAGGTTTTTCGTTGAACTACCATCAATAGTTTCAGAACCATTCGGATCGATAATTACATAGTCTTTGTTTCCACCATTGTTTTGGATAAAATACATTTTACCAGCCATACTAGCTGCTGCAGGCAAATTTAATGTAGAGTTATTAGAAATATTAAACACAAGCACAAAGTCATTAGCAGCAGCAGTATAATCACCTGTTTGCACAGTTATTTTATTTGTATTAATCCCATCAACTATCCCATCATTACCGTCAGCTCCTGCCGGACCTTGGGAGCCTGTTGGACCTGTATCTCCTGTGTCACCCTTGTCGCCTTTTGCTCCAGCTGGACCTATTGCTCCGGTTGCTCCTGTATCACCCTTAAGACCTTGGAGTCCGATTGCACCTGTATCTCCCTTTGCTCCTTGAATGCCTTGTTCACCCTGTGGACCTATTGGTCCTGTTGCTCCATCAACACCATCCTTTCCTTTATCGCCTTTCTGACCTTTGTCACCTTGTGGACCTGTTGGACCCGTAGCTCCTGTGTCTCCCTTAGGACCTTGCGCTCCATCAGCGCCGTCAACTCCCGCAGAACCTTGGGGTCCTGTTGGACCC
>JBHPKP010000078.1:0-2971 GCA_042566505.1 bacterium
CCACTTGCTATGCTATTTTTAATATCATACTATATTGATAATTTTTTGAGTAACCAAAAAATGTTTGTTTGTAATTTACAAAGAACATTAGGAAGGGGATTATGTCTATAAATTTCAAAAAAATCACAAAATTTGTTTTTATCAAACGAATTTTATCAATAGCGATTCTTGTAAGCTTTTTCACGTCTATAAGCAATAATGCGATAAGCGCATTCAACATACCGGTCAGTGTAGCTGGCGAAACCATTCTTACGCTTCGCAGCGGAACAATCATAGACGAGTACACGAACCTAAAAAACAATAATCTGGTTATCTGTATACAGGATGCGCACTGTAATTATGAAGTGCAAAAAAATATCAATAGCATTCTGGAAGATTTGAAAAGCTACTATAAGAAATTGTATCTTGTGGGTGTGGAAGGAACAAGTGGTGCGATAGACACATCAATAGGCGAATTCCCGGTGCACAAGGTGCGCACGAGTGTGCTGGATGATTTTCTGAAGAGTTCGGATATAACAGGCGCAGAATACTTTGGCCTGAATAATTATAAGGACGTGCAGTTATATGGTATAGAAGCGAAAGATTTGTATTTGGCAAATTTTGAAGCACTTTACGGCTCATTTGATTTTAGGCAGGCGAGCCAGAATGCATACAATGAATTCAAGGAAGTTCTGGACCTTGCAAGGCTTTTGATATACACAAAGCCGCTCAAAGAATTTGAGAAAGCTAAGCGAGATTATATGCGAGGTAAAATTAGCCTATATTCGCACGTGAAATATTTGGAAAACCTATGCAGTAAAAATGAGATAGATTTTAGGAAAGAATTTCAGCAGGCAAGTCTTTTTCTGGAGATTAAAAGACATGAAAGCAAACTGAATACAAATGTGCTGAATACAGAGTTAAAAAATCTTTTGAATGCGCTAAATACCTTTATAACTAAAGAAGAATTTGAAAAGCTTACAGAAACACAAGATACCAGCCAAAAATATTATGAATATTTGAGCAAAATAATCACGAAAAACAGAATAAATATAGAAAGAGCGTATCCTAATACGTACGAATACTTAAAATATACTGAGAAACTGGCAAATCTTAAACAGGGAAAATTCTTTGAGGAACTAAAAGATTTGAGTTACAAAATAAAGCAAAAACTTGCAGGCAAAAGTCATGACCTAAAAAAGCTAATAGATTGTTTCAATAATTTTGAACTAATGAAAAAGTATTTTAATAATAACGCAACAAGTGTGGATGCAGACAAATGGCAACAGAATAAGGAAAAATTCATAGAGGATTTTAAGTATATCAATAGGTGTGTATCCACCAGAGATTTGTATGGTAAGTATAAACAAGCGATAGATGGACAGCAGAATTTAATGGAAACATTTTACAAGGCAGCGGATAAGAGGAACGAGGTGATGGTTGCCAATTTGTTAGAACTCCCCCCCTCTTCTTCTTTACCAAAGAGGGATAGCGAAAATGTTAGCATTATGATCATCGGCGGTTATCATACTGACGGTGTAACGCAGGCGCTTCGTAACCGAGGCATATCGTACAAAGTGATAATGCCTGATATGGGGCAATCTGACACAAAGGGTACAAAAAATCTCTACGAGCAAAAGATAAAAGAGCAGGCAAAGTGGATGATGAAATCCGATAACACATTTGCAGCAGCAGGACAAAAAGACAAGAGCAAAGTGTCAGCACTTGCGCTTTGGTCAAAGTTAGCAGCTCCGGCGAACAATAACGTAACTGTCGATGTGAAGAATAAAATCGTTGAAGGGTTTGTGGAAAATCTGAAAGCATTACTGAGTAATAATGATGAGAAAGTTGTGACATGGGAGAATTTGAAAGAGATAAGTAAGAATAAGGATACTTTAGATATCAAGAAAACCCAAACAGGATATAAGGTAAGGATTGGAATTGATGGACAAGCAAGGTTAATGTTTTTTAATAACAAGGGGCAATATGTGGATAGAGCTGAACTCCTAGCGGAGCAACTGGAAGAAGCCCAACATCTTAAAGGGAAAAAAGTATTATTTTTAAATGGTGGATCTGGCACAGCTAAAAACATTATTGAAAAGGAATCAAAAAGACAAAATCCGGGCCAACAAAATTGTTTCGAAAGTGTTAATCTTCGTCTGCCCCAACAATTTTTAAAATTGCAAAGAAAAATAGATAAGAATACTGTTATATATATTTGTGGACATGGTGGGTCAGGCAAAGATTATTTAGAAACTAAAGCAAATGGGTTGAGAACCAGAAAGTATCATTTTAGTGATTTGGCAAAAGCAATAAATGAAGCACTACCTAACAACTATCAAGGAACTTTAAAAATAAAGCTAATAATGTGCAATGCAGCTCTGGATAGAAATGGAAACATCAGTGCTGAACATAGTTTTGCAGGAAAACTTGCTAATGCCGTAAAGTGTCCGACATTAATTACAGCCTTCGCGGAGTCAATTTCTTCCATGCAAGTAGAGAGAGAGGGTGTAGTAAAGAAAGCGAGTATAATAAAAAGAGCGCGCACGGAAAAAGCTAAGCTTGTTCGTGGTAATAATGGGAAATCAAAGTATATTCCACGCGCAGCACATGAAGCAAAAAGACCTGTGCCAGCAGCATCATTACCATCGGCACCATCAAACAGTGAGGAGAATAAGATAGATTTTAAAAAAATCTTGGGTAATTTATACCATGCTTCAATAAAGAGTCAGGAAGACACTGTAAGTTATTTGCTTTTGAAAGCTAAAGAAGCTAAAGAAGGTGAAAGATTGTCGATTTTTAGGCCAAGTAGCCGTGATATCCCATATATTACAATTAGTTACATAGAAGAAGGTAAAATTTCTCATACACGATTTAGATATGAAGTAGGTACGAATAAATATGTAACCCGCATAAAAAGTGAAGATGTACCGCATAGCTTAGAACAATTGCAAGACATGTCAACATTCATCACTAAACAAGGTGGACTTTT
>JBHPKP010000079.1:0-2949 GCA_042566505.1 bacterium
TCATGAGAAATCCCCCCCTACGAAATATTTTCTATACTGCTTGCTTCATTTTTTCGAAAGCAGTGATATCCACAATAAGCGTTTCTTCTTTTGCATCTATTTGTATTCGAGTATCTTTAAAAATAGTATCGCATATGAAATTTAATAATTTTTTAGGATTTTGCATATTAAGCAAATAGAAAACAAGACCTCTCTCAATATTTTGCGCAATCTGATTCAAAACCTGTATAAAAATATTTTCTGGACTAATTTGCTTCACAATTTCTACTATAATTTCACTCTCAAAATCAAATTCGCTCTGGTAAGCATTCGAAATAACCTTTAACAACCTTTCAAATTCTTTTGTAGTTTTTTCAATATTTTTTTGAAAATTTTCAGGATAACACAAAAATCTATACTCTGCTTCCATCCTTTTAATCAACATATTTTTCAACATATTCTTTAATTCTTTTGCTGCTTTATCATCCTTTTGTTTCAAATGCATTAAAACTTCTGTTTCTTCAAAAAGCGATTTTGCCACTACTGCGATATCACAAGATTTACTCGCATCAAAAATATCCGCTGCAAGTCTTCTATATTTAGATTCCGTCATTATGGGTTTAAGTATGTTTTGAAGAAACAAATGAATTGGCATATTATTTTCTTTACGGAAAATACACATTGCTTGCTTTTTATAATCATATTCCTCTGCCTTTAACACTGCCCCCATTACCCCATCAACTGTGAAAAATATTTCTCGCTCAAGAACACTGTCTTTAAAAAATTGTTTTACTATTATATTTCTACCTCTTTCTTCTCCACAATGAAAATATTTACAGATGAAATCTCCATCATGTATCACTATCTCATCCTCTTCTTCTTTTGGTGATGGCACAGCTTGTATCTGACCTTTTTGCTCTTGACATTCTCTTTGAAGTATATTTGCCAGTGCTTCTAGAGACTTAATCATAAAGTCATCTTGCGTTCCTTTCAATTCTAGTATTCCCGATTGTAATGGAGTTAATTGTTCTTTTGTTTGTTTTAATCTTTCTTGTATAAAATAAAGTAAAATTAATAGCTGCTCTTTAATAGAGTTTGTTTCCTCCATTACTGGCTCAGAAATAGTATACTTCTCGATATTTTTTCTTACATCCGCAATACAAATCATATCAGTCGGCAATATTTGCTTGTTTTCATTAATTAGCTGATAAACATAATAACATCCCATATAAAGCAAATCACAAACTGTAGAAGCTAAATCTTCTCTTTGCCCATGACTTTTGACAAATTTTTGCAATTTTATTACAAATGCACAAGCTTTCCTCTCATAAACATGTTTTGTCCCACCCATATATTTAAAATATTGCCATAAAAAAAGAAAAAGCTTTTTCAAATTTATATCATCACTCAATTTGTCCATATCAAAATCATTTTTAAATTTCCATTTGTCGTCCGATATTGGAGCATGCAAAAGCACTCCTTCTGTCAATTTTTTTATACTTATGTAATGAGCAAGTCCTTTGACTACTTTCAATGATGCTCTAAAAATATTTCCATGGGAATTTGTTCTATTCGGAATCAATACTCCTTCTTGAGTTTGTTGAAAAAGATACCAAACAGGCAAGCACAAAAAAGACAAAATAATTTCATCTAATGTCGAAACATCTCTCATCTGGGCTTCAAAATTATCTGCAGGAGATTGCGCTTCTTTGCTAAAAACCACATCTATTTTTAATTGTTTTCCAGTATCTAGCCTAGTAAGAGTAATAGCATATCCTTTAATACTTAAGCTTTTTTTTAAATCTTCTCTGATTGGAAAAATTAGTTTCCAGCAACCGGAAAACGGCAAAAGACTTGCGATATTTTTTTCTATGAAATTGTGGAAATCCCCATTATTATCAAATCCCGGAATATATACCGCTATATCCACATCATTAACATTTTTCCATTCTTTAAAATCTTCAAATAAATATTGATATGCAGCACTGCCGAGTATATTTACTTGCGTTGAAACTCCTTCCACTTTTCCCAAATTATTTAATAAAAATCCTAGCGGTATTTGTTTCTTAGCAGTTTCCGGAGAAATAATTACTTCTGTTTGAAAAAATAACAATAACTCCAGTTTTCGTATAATTTCATCGACAAATCTTCGATATGCTGTGTTCTGACCATTTGCACAATCTACAAGTCTCCTCAACATTGTTACAGATATATAAAGGGTTGTTGTTCCTTTTTCGCACTGCATAATCAAATCATTTATCTGTTTGTTATCAAATATTACAATATTGCATCCCCTGGTTTGTAACCTAGAAATCAGATACTCTAATTGCTTTTCTTCATCACTTGTCATATTTCTAGATTTACAACTATCAATATATTTCTTTTTTATTTGAATAATCTTTTGTTTGGATAATTCTGATTGGTTTGCCAGAAGTTCTTTCTTTTCTTTTTGTCTAGGGTTTATCTTTGTTTGAATAGCTTCTAAAAGTTTACTATTAGTTCCTGTTAAAGATCCAAAGCAAAATGACGAACCGCTTATATAAGAACCTTTCACAGAGTTTTTCTTATCTTTCCATCTTGTTCGCAAAACATATTCAAATGGCACAGACATTTCACATAAAACATTATCAATAGATTCTATTCTAATGGGCACTTTTTTATGTGTTAATCCTAATAATTTCTTTTCTGCTTTGTTTATCTGGTTTCTTGCAGCAGATTCTATATTACCAATTTCTGTAATAGTATTTTTTATATCTTTTATTCTTTCATTAAAAAAAGATGCTTGACCAGCTAATAACACTTTGTTTATTCTATCCTCTAAACTTTCTTTTTCCCTAGTAAATTCAGCCAGCAATTTCTGTAGTTCTGCCACATCTACATCCAGCCATTTATCAGACATAAGCTTATGTATTTGACTTTCTATAATTTTATATTGGCCTTCTAATGCGTTTAATGATCCTTTTATACTCC
>JBHPKP010000008.1:0-37702 GCA_042566505.1 bacterium
GTAATTCTTCATTAATATCTGTAATACAAACATTACAACCTGCTTCAGCAAGTGTCAAAGCTATCTCTTTCCCAATACCTTGTGCCCCACCTGTCACCACAGCATATTTGTCTTTTAATTCCATGTTTTCCTCCGAAAATATATTTTATTTTAAGGTTTTGAAAATACTAGTTTTATACAGCTTTTGCAAGAAGTTTTTGCATTATTTTGTAATTTCATATTTTTTCAACTGACCATATGTCTTCTCATCAACCAAAATATTAAGCTCTATGTAATCATCCAAATAACGTTTTTCGTAAACAGTTCCGGTTTTATATATCCTCGATATAACAACTGTTTCCGAATAAGGCACAGCTAATCTAGCAAAAACCATTTTCTTTTGCAAGCTGTTTGTAATTTTATCATTTAAGACATGTATACCCTCTCCAGTTGAAGCAGAAATTAAGCAATAATCAGGATATTTTTTTGCAATATTTGCTTTCATTTTTTCTTCAAGACTATCACATTTATTAAAAACCGTTATTATTGGTATGCTGCCAATATTAATTTCTTTTAAAATATCCACTACTGAATTAATTTGTCTTTCAAAGTTTTTTAACGACATATCAACTAAGTGCACAATAACATCAGCTTCATTAATTTCTTCAAGTGTTGCTCGAAAAGAAGCTATCAGCTCATGTGGAAGCTTTTGAATAAAACCCACTGTATCAGCCAGTAAAATCTTCTGTTTGTTTGGCAGTGTATAACGCCTAACAGTTGCATCTAATGTCGCAAATAATTTATCCTCAGCAAAAACATCTGCGTTTGTAAGCTTATTCATCAATGTAGACTTACCTGCATTTGTATAACCAACTAACGCTGCCATTGGAAGCGGCAAGTTTTTGCGTTTTGCTCTTTGAATCTCTCGATAGTGTTGTATATGTTCAATTTCTTTTTTGAATTTTGTAATTTTCTCTCTTATCTTGCGTCTGTCTATTTCAAGCTTACGTTCTCCTGGACCCTTAGTGCCGATACCACCTTTTTGCTGAGAAAGCATAATCCCTCTCCCTGTCAATCTAGGAAGAAGATACTCTAGCTGCGCAAGTTCTACCTGCAGTTTCCCTTCTTTACTTTTTGCTCGTTTTGCAAATATGTCAAGGATCAATCTTGTTCTATCCAAAACTTTTACATTTGTTATTTCTTCTATATTTCTTTGTTGTGCAGATGTAAGGGGGTCATCGGAAATTATAGTGTCAATATTATAGATTTCACAAAAATCCTTTATCTCTTCCAGCTTCCCTCGCCCTATCAAAAATTTTGAACTATATTCATCACGAAATTGAATAAATGATTCAATCACTTCACCACCAGCAGTATCCACAAGTCTTGCAAGTTCAGCCATTGAAAAAAAAATGTCAATTTGCGTATCTTTATGTAATTTAATACCAAATAATATCACTTTTTCTTTTTGCATAAATTATTTAACTATTTTCCTAATTTAATTTCAAATTGCCATTTTGTCATAAAATTAAATGTATTTTTACCTAATCTGACATATATTTCTTTTAATCCATTATTCATAAAATCATCAAAAAAATGAGCCATATCCCATCCTACAAAATCAACATACGTATTATTAATAATCTGGTACGCTTTTAAGTGATTATTTTTTGAACCTATGACTTTTGCATTTGAAAATTTTGGATCCACTATTTTAAAAACAGGGAAAGCATTACCCTGACCAAATGGTTCCAGCAATTCTAATTCGGCTATCATGTCATATGTAAGATTTTTATTTGATAATTCTAAATCAAATTCATTATCGATTGATTCTAATGGTTCAACTTGATCAATAAACTGAACAACACTCTTTTTAAATACTTCTAGGTTTTTGTATTCAACCGTAAATCCACCAGCTTGCTTATGTCCACCATGTTTTACCAAAAGATTATCTGACGCATTCAATAATTCAACTACATTTAGTCCATTTGAACTTCTAACTGAGCCTGTACATTCATCCCCTTCAATTGAAATAACTATACTCGGAAGATTACTTTTTCTAAGAAACATATTTGCTACAAGACCAGTGACTCCTTTATTTATTCTTTTATCTGCTGCAAAAATAAATTTGTCGTTTTTATTTTTATTGATTATATCCTCAGCTACTTGGTACGATATTTCTTGAATAGTTCTTCGTTCTTCATTTAATTTTGCTAATTTTTCAATGCTGTCTGCTATTTGCAAACCACTTTTTGACATAAGCACATTAAGACCCACCTCAGGCTTATCCATTCTACCAGCTGCATTAAGTTTCGGAATTACATTCCATGCAATATCTTTTGCAGTAAAGTCAGGAACTTGAGCTAAAAATTTATCAATCAACATTCTCAGACCCTTATTATTAGGATGCTTTTTTAAACCCTCTATGCCATATTTCACAAAAATTCTATTCTCATCGATAAGTGGCATTATATCAGCTACTGTACCCATACATACCAATTCACAAAAATCATCAAAATATTTTCTAAATCTATTATTACAATTTAACAATATCTTTGAATAGAGTTCACATATAGACTTTAATTTACTGTTTGTTTTTTCCCCTTTCAACACTATATCAAAAATTTCAAAATAATATTCTAACGAATCATTATCAAAATCATTTACAGCTTTAATAAAATCAAAAAAATCTTTAACATTGGAAGTGAATTCAATTTTTGCATCAAAAATAGATTTAAACTTTTTAAAATTTATAATTAAAACTTTGTAAGCTTTTTTAAAATGGGCATTAACTTCATAGTCTTGAACAATTTTAAACTCATCTGTAATTATTCCATTTTTAAGTTTAACGCCAATAATTTTGTCCTCATCATCCAACATACATATAACAATTTCTTTGTCGTAAAAAATATTGTAAGAAAAGTCCAAAGCTTGTCCGATCTTAAACACAACTGCACACCCTGCAAGTTCTTTGAATGGATATACTGAGTCTATTCGTTTCTGATCAACAACTGCAATAGCATTTGGTAGTTCATCTTCCGGTTCATGATGATCAGTAATGATAACGTCTATTCCATGTTCATTTAGCTTTTCAACTTCAACAATATTTCTGATACCCGCATCAACTGTTATTAATAAATCAATTTTATTATCGATAATCTTTTGAATATTAGTTTCATCTAACCCATACCCTGTCTCTGGAACATAGTAATCTACATGCGCACTGTAGCGCTTAAGTATTTCGACAAAGAGTATAGTACTCGTTTGTCCATCAACATCTTTATCACCAAAGATCATTATTTTTTCTTGATTTTTAATAGCTTTCTTTATACGAGAAATTGCTTTTGGAATATCCGGAAGCAAGAAAGGATTGTGCATATTAAAAAGATTTGGATAGAGAAATTTTTTAGTTTCCAAATGATCTGAAAAACCTCTCTTAACTATTATTTTTGCTATAATTTCTGAAATAGATAAAGACTCGGAAAGTTTTTGAATTGTTTCTAACTGATTAGGTGTTTTCATTATTTTATTTTCGGTTTAGTACTTTTTTACAGGCATCAACTATATTCTTGTCTTTTAGACCATATTTTATCATTAAATCTTTTGGATCTCCGGATTCCCCAAATTCATCTTTGACTCCAATCATCTCAATAGGTACAGGATGATTTTGTACTATGACCTCACTAATCGCACTACCTAATCCTCCATACAACTGATGTTCTTCACATGTAACAATTGCACCTGTTGCTTTTGCTGACTCAATAATCATTTTTTCGTCAAGTGGTTTGACTGTATGAACATTTACAACTTTTGCCTTGATATTCTCATGTTCCAAGATTTTTGCAGCTTCTACTGCCTCATTAACTAAAGAACCACATGCAAAAATTGTTAGATCATGTCCCTCTTTCATAATATTCATCTTACCAATTTCAAAAGGTGTATTTTCATCTGTTAGTATAGGAGTGGCTGACCTACCAACTCTCAAATATGCAGGTCCAAAATCTTCTGATAAAGCTTTAACAGCTTTTATAGTTTCTATATAGTCACATGGCACAATAATTTTTATATTTGGAATGCTTCGAAGAATTGCAATATCTTCCAATGCTTGATGAGTTGCTCCATCTGGACCAACCATTAGTCCGCTATGCGATCCAACAATTTTCACATTCAAGTTTGAATAACAAATAGTATTTCGAATTTGATCCCAAGCTCTACCAGTAATAAAAACACTATATGCTGTTGCAAATGGAACTAATCCCTGCAAAGCCAACCCTGCAGCAGTTCCTATTAAATTTTGTTCTGCTACCCCTAGATTATAAAATCTATCCGGAAATTTATTTTGAAATATATTAGCTACAACCGAAGTTGTTACGTCAGCAGTTAAAACTGTAATTTTATCATTTGCTTGGGCTGCAATTGCAACTCCTTCGCCATATCCATACCTTGTTGCTTTTGATTCCACAATCTCCTCCTACTTTCCAATATTACCTGATTCAATTTCTTTCAATGCTTGTTCTCTTTCCTCTTCACTTGGAGCTTTGCCATGCCATTCAGCCTTATCCTCCATAAAAGATACACCTTTACCTTTTATGGTTGTTGCTAGGATTACTGTAGGCTTAGTTTTTATAGCTAAAGCTTCTTTATAAGCCTCTAAAATTTCATCATACTTATGTCCCTCTATAGATATAACATGCCAACCAAATGACATCCATTTTTCTTTAAGAGGACTAATACCCATTACATCTTCAACTCGTCCATCAATCTGCAAATTATTGTAATCAACAATTGCACACAAATTATCCAATTTATAATGAGCAGCACTCATAACAGCTTCCCATATCTGTCCTGACTGCAGTTCTCCGTCACCAAGCAAAACATATGCTCGCGATTTCAATTTTTTTTGTTTAGCACCCAATGACATACCCACTCCTATTGATAAGCCCTGGCCAAGTGAACCGGTTGTTATTTCGATTCCCGGAAGCTCAGAACATAAACCAGGGTGACCCTGCAACCTCGATCCCATTTGTCTAAGTGTATCTAGTTCTTTAGGGTCAAAATATCCACATCTTGCAAGACAGGAATATAAAGTCGGACAAACATGTCCTTTTGAAAAAATAACTCTATCCCTTTCATCCCAACATGGATTCTTTGGATCATGTTTTAACACATCATGATATAAAGCAACCATAAGTTCTACACAAGATAGAGAACCACCCGGATGACCACTTTTTGCCTTGTGCAGCATATTAATAATGTCTTTTCGAACATCTTTTGCAGTATTTATTAAGTTTTTGAAGTCTTGCATTTTTCCTCCAGCGAAGCCGTTAACTGTAAGAATATTTTGAAATTTTAAAGGTTTTTGTATCGATCATTTGAAAAAGAAAGTTCATTATATATATTTTAGTATTGATATGCAAATAAGATTTTAGTCATTATTATTTGGTTTCATTTTATTAAGCTTATTCTTTAACAGATCTCCGAAAGTTGGATTAAAATCCTCTGCCCCTAAAATTTGTTGTATCTCTTCCTGTTCTTTTTCTTTATTATATCCTCGTATAGAAAAAATTAATTCTCGTTTTCTTGTATCAACTTTGTTTATTTTAGCAATTAGTGTATCTCCGCTTTTAAACATGGTATTTAAATCAGTTTCCCTTGGAACATCAGTTTGTGAATAAGGAATAATACCGTTAAATCCACCCTCAAGCTCTACAATCAAACTGCTATTCAACACTTTTTTTATCGCAACTTTATGATTTTGCCCTTTCAGAAATCTTTTGAATGGATCATCTTCCTTTTGTTTTAATCCCAAAGATATACGTTCCCTTTCTACATCTATTTTCAAAACCACAGCTTCTATTGCATCACCTTTTTTGAGAACATCATTCGGGTTTCTAATAGACGAATTCCATGACATATTTTCTATATGTATTAAACCATCAATTCCTTCTTCCAATTTTACAAATGCGCCAAAATTTGAGATAGAAGTTACTACTCCTCTAATTATATTACCTTCTTTGTATCTTTCTTTAGCTTTTTGCCATGGATTTTGTTCTATTTGTTTTAGGCCAAGCCCTATAGTCCTTCTTTCCTCATCAATATTCAACACTCTTGCTTGTACTGAATCCTTTTCATTTAGCACATCCGAAGCTTGTCTGACTTTTTTAAACCATGACATATCACTAATGTGGATAAACCCTTCAATTCCTTTATCTATTTCAACAAATACACCTGTTTTGAGCACCTTTTTGACTTTTCCGGTTACAACTGAACCAATATGAACTCTTTGTAATACTTTTTCCCATGGATCTGGCAATAATTGTTTGATTCCGACTGAAACCTTTTTTTCCTTTTCATCAAAATTCAATACCATAACCTCTAGTTCTTGTCCAATCGATACTACATCTTCAACTTTTCCAACTTTTGTCCAACTTAAGTCGGAAATATGTGCCAAAGCATCTAATCCACCCAAGTCAATAAAGGCACCAAACTTTGCAATAGTTTTAACTCTTCCTTTTAATGCAACACCCGGTTTGATGAGTTTTATCAATTCTTTTCGTTTTTCTTCTCTCTCTATATTTTCATATTCTCTACTAGATACAACAATATTCGGACCTCTATCTTCATACTTAATTATTAATGCCTTTACATCTTCACCTGCAGCATCTTGCTTATCTTTTAATGCAAATGGAAGTTGTGACATTGGCATAAATGCATCCATACCTTTAATTCTACATCTATAGCCGCCTTTTATCTTCTGAATAATTTTTATATCAAGTACTGATTTTTTTTCAAATAAAGATTTTAACTCCTCAAATATACGTAAAACTTTGGCTTCCTTATAAGAAACTTTTGGCATACCATGCTCATCTTCTCTTTTCAATAAAAACACTTCTATTTCTTCCCCAACTTTTATATTCAAATTGTCATTGTCATCAAAAAATTCTTCTATTGGAACAAAAGCTTCGGATTTCAATCCAATATCAATTGTTACAACCTCCTGGTTTACACTTATGACCTTTGCCTTAATTGTTTCCCCAAGATGTGTTTGTGTCTTCATGCTGATATCTTGCTCACGCAAAATATCCTCCATAGTGAGACCTTCTTCATTTTTAAAAATTTCATTATTTTCGACCATTACATATCCTCCTCAATTCTGTAACCACTCGTCTGATTATCCAGCTTGGTGTTGATGCACCAGTAACAATCCCTATGGTATTAACAGATTTCAATATATTTTTATCAATTTCTTTTTCTGTTTCTAAATGAAATGTATTAGTCTGATTTTCTTTACAAATTTCATACAAGCGTTTTGTATTTGCACTATTGTAACCACCTAATACAAGCACCAAATCAACCATTTTTGCAATTTCTTCAGCTTCCTTTTGTCTTTGGACAGTTGCATCACAAATTGTATTAAATATTTCAACTTTGATTTTCTTTTTTACTAAATAATTTCTAATTTTTTCTAATTTTTCAATTGGCTGTGTAGTTTGACAAACTATATTAATTTCAGAAGATAATTCTTTTATGTTTTCAAGCTCTGCTAAACTGTTAACCACATGAATTTTTGAAGATGAAAAACTAATAAGTCCTATAACTTCCGGGTGTTCTTTATTCCCAACTATCAAGATATTTTTATCTTCTTTTGAGAGATCACTAACTATCTTTTGAGCCTTTTTCACAAATGGACATGTTGCATCAATAAGCGTTATATTTTTTTTCTGAATTTGTTCAAATATATCCTTTGGCACACCATGTGACCTAATAATCACTGTCCCTTTCTCAATGTCATCAATATTATCAATTGACTTTACACCTTTACTTTCAAGAAGGTTTACTACTTGAGGATTATGAATAATCGGACCTAATGTATACACAGGTTTTGGTGAATTTTTTGAAGCATCAATTGCCTTTTTTATTGCACGCCTTACACCAAAACATAGTCCTGCATAATTTGCCAACAAAACATTTTTTCCGTCACAAATTATTAGTTTTCTCATTCTTATAAATCCTCAATTGTATTAAACACTCTTTCTGAAATAGTTTTTGCATCAGCTTCCTGCGCAAAGCTTAATGGTTTCCCAAAAATAACTTTCAATTTTGCAAATCTAAATATTTTATCGCTGTTAATAATTTTCACAGGAATAACCACTGAATTTGTTTTCTTCACTAAAAACCCAACACCTTTTTTTATTCTAGGTTTCCGATCTTTTTTCCTACGCGTTCCTTCCGGAAATAGAAGTAAAAGCTTACCATTTTGCAAAAGTTCTATTGCTGATCTCAACGCATCCAAATCCATCTTCCCTCTTTTAACAGGGAATGCATTTACACCTAAAAGTATCTTTTTGATAACTACGTTTCTGAAAAGTTCTTTTTTTGCCATATAGTGAAGAGGTCTTTTTAAACTTGCCCCAACTAATGGTGGATCAGCATAGCTAAAATGATTACTTGCAATAATTGCCCCACCGTATTCCGGCACATTTTCCAAACCAACACATTCAACTCGATAAATAATTCTATAAAGCAATCTATAAAATAAGTATCCTATAAAATACAAAAAATTCATTTTCTCTTTTTTCATTTTTTAATACCTTTATAATTTTCCAAAACTTCATGAACAACTTCGTTTATGTTAAGTTTTGTTGTGTTTATGACTTTTGCATTATTAGGCTTTACTAATGGGCTATATTTTCTCGTCATATCATTATAATCTCTTTTTTTTATTGATTCATAAATATTAGCTAAGTTCACCTTTGAATTAGTATTTTGAAATTCTTTATATCGCCTTATTGCACGTTCTTTAATGGAAGCTGTTAAAAATATTTTCAAATCCGCATCTGGAAACACCACTGTCCCTGTATCTCGTCCTTCTAACACTATGTTCTTTTTCTCAGCTATTTGTCTCTGGAGTCCTGTAATAAATTGTCGAATATTTTTATTCTTTGCATAATAACTTGTTAAACCTGAAATTTCTTCTGAGCGAATATATTTTGTAACATTTTTATTATTAACATAAAGATATGCTTTTTGATTCTTATAGATATATTTAATTTTTATTGTATCAATAAGTTTTTTTATTTGAGAATTTGAAACTTTTTTATCTACTCCAAAACTATTATTTATTGACCATGCACATGTTCTGTAAAGTGACCCTGAATCAATATATGTAAAATCCAAGCTCTCAGCTACACGCTTAGCTATAGTGCTTTTACCAGTACCTGCAGGTCCATCAATTGTAACAACCATTAATCTTTTACCTCAACTTGCGCTCCTAAAGTTAATAAAAGTGCATTAAACCTTGGAAATGATGTATTAATACAATCAATATCTTCAACCTCCATAATCCCATCCATACCAAGAGCTGCGATTGCAAGTGCCATTGCAATTCTATGATCTTTGTGGCTAGTAACTTTTGTTGCTTTTAATTTACAACCTCGTAGGATAGAGAATCCATCTTCAAATTCTTCAATATCAGCACCTACTTTCGAAAACTCTTGAACTATGGTTTTAATTCTATCTGACTCTTTGAACCTTAATTCTTTTGCACCTTTAATAATCGTTTTTCCATCTGCATATAAAGCCAATGCTGCTATTATAGGAATCTCGTCGATAAGAAGTGGAATTTCGTCCCCTTCAATCACTACACTTTTAAGCTTTGATTTTCTAATATGAATATCTGCAATTAATTCATTATTTTTTGTTATAACATTTTCAAAATTTATATTTCCACCCATACGTTCAATTACTTTTAAAAATCCTATTCTCGTTGGATTTATCCCCACATCTTTTATGACTAATTCTGTTTCAGCTGCTATAAGTCCGGCTGCAATGAAAAATGCAGCACTGGAAATATCGCACGGAACATAAATATCTTTTGCCTGAATGTTCTTAACAGGTTTTAGAATTATAGTATCGCCTTCTCTCTTTATCGGAACATCTAAATACCTGAACATATTTTCTGTATGATCACGTGATTTTTTGGACTCATTGATTTGTGTTTGTCCAACAGCATTCAAGCCAGCGAGTAAAATAGCAGATTTCACCTGCGCACTTGCAACAGGCAATGTGTAATTAATGCCACTTAATATGGTTCCTAAAACTGAAATGGGAGGATAGTTATTGTCTACCAAATTAATACTTGCACCCATCATTGTTAATGGATCTGCAATACGTTTCATAGGTCTTGAATTTAAAGAGTCATCACCCTTCAACACAACTTGCAGTCCCGGTTGACCAGATACAACTCCTGTTAATAGACGAATGCCAGTACCGGAATTCCCACAGTAAATCTCTTGTTTTGGTTGCTTTAGATTTGTTATACCAATACCTTTGATTCTAATACCATTTGGTACGATTCTATACTCTGCCCCTAATCCTCTTAAAGCATTCAAAGTATTCATACAATCTTCTGCCATAAGTGGCTTTTCAACAAATGTCTCACCAATAGATAAGGCAGCCATTATAAATGCTCTGTGTGTGATTGATTTATCAGGATCAACAAAAATTAATCCGCCGATTAGATTGCTTTTTTGGATAATCAAGTTCTTCATAAATCTATTTAACTAGTGTTTTCCTATTTTGATTTGCTAATTCAAAAAATTTAAAAATATTATCAAATTTTTTATTTTTTAAATTAATTTCAATTTTTTCAATATCGCTGCGCAATTTACTTAAAGATTTAATTAAATTCTTTTCATTTAGTTCACAAATATCAGCCCATAAACTTGGATTCGAATCAGAAATTCTGGTCATATCTCGAAATGAATTTGCAATTGCATTTTTTATGGATTTATTTTTT
Source organism: bacterium (assembly GCA_042566505.1). Lineage (GTDB taxonomy): Bacteria > RUG730 > RUG730 > JBDRED01 > JBHPKP01 > JBHPKP01. The sequence continues at coordinate 10,778 of JBHPKP010000008.1, forward strand.
GAGTATTCTTTAAAAATCAGATTAATCAAAAGACCCGACAATAAATGTGGTAAGTGACTCGTAAAACCAACAAATTTATCATGATTTAGAGGATCAATAACTTGAATTTTACAGCCAAGCATATTCCAAAAATCTTTTAGAAATTTTAGATTTTTTTTATTTACAATTTTATATGGAGTAATAAATACATTTGCATTCTGAAAAATAGCAGCATCTGCGTATTTGATCCCTTTTTTTTCAGAACCTGCCATAGGATGAGAACCAATAAAGGAAATATTTCGACCTGTCAGCTTATTGTGCTTATTTAAAAGTTTGTAAACACCAATGTCAATATTATCCCTAACACTAGTTGCATCAGTAATTAAAGTATTTTTTTTAAAATGTTTTAGACTCTTATTTATAAAAGCAGATACTATTTTTGGAGGAACTGTTAAAATGATAAAATCTGCTTTTTTTAATACGTTGTTATCTTCAAAAAATATCTCATCCACTGCTTTTCTTTGAAGTGCAAGTTTAAGATTTTTTTTATGCCCACCAAAACCTAAAACTCTATATGGTAATTTATTCTGCTTTATTTTTAGACCAATGGATCCGCCAATCAGCCCCGTGCCATAGATTGCAACATTCTTCATAGCCATTAACTTTCCTAAATCAAAGTATTTTAATTGTTCCAATAGTTATAGCTGAAACAATAAATCCAGCAATTAATACTCCTAAAAATATTGCCGGAACTGCATATCGTTTTTTTATACCAAATAAATATGCTGCCACACATCCTGTCCATGCGCCTGTAACAGGTAATGGAACAGCCACAAATAGCAAAAGCCCTAAAGCTTCATATTTATCCACTAGATCACTATGCTTTCGAGTTCTTTCAAACCACCAAGTAAAAATCTTATTAAATATTTTAAATCTCATTAAGTGAGTTACTGCATACTCAAGAAAAAACAGAAGTGGAATTATTGGCAAAAAATTCCCAAAAACTGATAATGAATAAGTTTTTAAAAAGGTAAACTTAAAACTTCCCATTGCTAATGGAATAGCACCACGAAGCTCTAAAACAGGTGATGCAGCGACTATTATTGTTAATAATTCTTTTGGTAAATTTAATGACGTTATTGTGTTTAATATATCCATAACCAACTCTTTTATTTAAGCATTTTTAATATATCTTTTATATCTTTTTGAATTTCTTGGAGGAATTTTTTGGATTCTATGTTAACTGTATTCTTATTATTTTGTTGTCTAATTTTTTGGATTTCAATTAATTCTTTCTTTGCACCTTTTATACTAAATTTCTGATCGTATAAAAGTTTCTTTATCGTTAAAATCTTATTTATATCATTTTTCGAATAATAACGTTGTCCACTAGTACGTCTTAATGGTATCAAAAGTTTTTCATGCTCCCAGTACCTTAATATATATGCTTTGATACCTACTATTTTGCTAATTTCACCAATGGAATAATAATCTTTTTCAATAAACATAAAAAAAAGGCGCTGCTTTTTAAACAAGCAACGCCATCCTTACTCTTTTAAATTAAGTCCTTTGCAGCTTTAAATTTTACAACTTTACGTGCAGGAATATTTACAGCTTCACCAGTTTTTGGATTTCTTCCAACTCTTGCTTTTCTATCCTTTACTTGAAAAGAACCAAAGCCGGTAAGTTGAATTTTCCCACCATTTTTCAACTCTTCTTTAATTGAAGAAAAAATTTCCTCAACAATCTCATTTGCATCCTTCTTTGTAGTTGTTTTTTTCGCTACAATTTCAACTAAACTTGATTTATTCATAATACATCCTCCTTTTCTTGTCTCAACTTGCGAGTCATTAAATCCACGACAGCGCTCCTTGGAGACTTGTTTTTATATAAAATTTTAAATATCTCTTCAGTAATAGGCATTTGCGTTTTTTTCTTTTGTGCTAAAAAATATACTGATTTTGTTGTTGGAACACCTTCTGCAACCATCTTCATTTTTGCAAGTATCTCTTTGCACTTATTTCCTTTACCAATTTGTTCCCCGACATATCTATTTCTACTAAAACCACTCGTACATGTAACGATTAAATCACCAATTCCGGAAAGTCCATAAAATGTATCAAAACGACCACCAATCTTTGAGCCCAAGCGAGCAATTTCAGTTATTCCTCTGGTCATAAGTGCTGCTTTGGTATTGGCTCCTAATTTTAAGCCATCGCAAATGCCAGCAGCAATTGCAATTATATTTTTCAACGCACCACCAATTTCAGACCCTACTATATCTTCTATAATATAAGTTCTGAAATAGGTATTTGAAAATATTTTTTGTAAAATTTTTAATTTTTTCTTATCTTTACCAGCAATTACAACACTAGTTGGCATTTTTTTGCTAACTTCTTCAGCATGGCTAGGACCAGTAAGAACAAACACTTGATCATCTTTTAGCTTTAAGTTTTTCTTTATAAGCTCTGACATTCTAAAAAATGTTTTATTTTCAATGCCTTTTACAACACTTAACGCATTTTTGATTTTAATGCCTTTTTTTTGAATATTTTCTGTCAATGAACGAACAGCTTTAGATGGGATTGCGAACACTACCAAATCAGCATTTATTAAAACATCAGCAAGATTATTTGAAATCTCAATGTTGGAGGGAATTTTTAATCCTTTGAAAAGATCAAATTTTCTGCTTTTGCTTAACTTGTTTGCTCGATTTTTATCAAAGTCCCAAACTTTTACTTCAAAACCATTTTCATTTAGCATTACAGCTAATGCCATACCCCAACTACCTGCTCCCAAAACTGTAATTTTTTTCATATCCATCCTCAAAGTTTAAATGTTTTACTATAAAAATAAAAACGTGTCTAGTAATAATTATTAAATTTTTAGTTTGTTTTCAACACCTTTTACAAGCCTTGCAACATTTGTCTTATGTTTTAAAATTATAAATACTCCAGCAATAATCGTAAAGATAAGAATATGCTTATCATAACTAAAATACCATACAAGTACTGGGAGAAGTAATGCACATATAATTGAGCCAACCGAAATTATCCTTGTAAAATATACAATAATAATAAAAACTAACACGCAAATTAACACAGCTTTAGCTGCCAGTGCAAGAAAAATACCTAAACTTACCGCAACACCTTTCCCACCTTTAAATTTAAGAAAAATAGGAAATAAATGCCCGATGATTGCAGCAACACCTACAACAATAGCAAGCAAAATATTATTTTCTGTAACCTGATTTAACAATGTGAGTGTCAGAATAACCGGCAAATAACCTTTTAGAACATCTAAAAGAAGTGTAGTAATAGCAGGAACTTTTCCAATAGCTCGCCACACATTTGTAGCACCCATATTACCGCTTCCATATTCTCTGATATCAATACCTTTAACCAGTTTTGCAATAATAAATGCAAATGGAATCGAACCAATTAGATAGCTTAATATAGCAGTTAAAACATATAACATAATTAAACTTCCTTATAACTAATTACTTACAACTTCTTATCCCAAATAATTTTTATTGGCGTTCCTTTGAATCCATAAATATCTCTCAAACGATGTTCAATATAGCGAATATAATTTGTATGCAAATCACCCATTTTATTTAGCAGCATATGGAATGTAGGAGGTTTTGTTTTGACTTGCTTAACATCTTTTAAGATTGTCCTTTTTTTGAATTTTGTTAGTGATGGTGGTCGCTTAAGAAACATTTCTTGAAAAACTTGCTTCAATTCTTTTTTAGAAATCTGTTTATTATATTGTTGATAAACACTATTTATTAAATCAAATATTTTGTGAATTTTCAAACCATGTTTCGCAGAAATAAACACCAGTTCGCAAGATGATAATGAATGGTAAAGTGTTTTGATATCTCTTATGATTGTTTTTGCATATTCTTCTCTCTCAGAAATGAGGTCCCATTTATTAATTGCTAATATACAAGCTTTTCCATATTCTTGAACAATATTTGCTACTCTCAAGTCCTGCTCAACAATCCCACTGGATGCATCTGATAACAAAACAACAACATCCGCCCTGCGTATACTTTTTTCACAAACAACTTTTGATATAATATCAAATTCAGTTGAAAACCTTTTCTTACGTTTTAAACCTGCTGTATCAACTAAACAATAATTTTTGTTATCTCTGGTAAAATAAGTATCTATTGAATCACGTGTAGTACCCGGAATATCACTGACTAATACCCGCTCTTTGTTTAGGATGGCATTTAAAAGTGAAGACTTGCCCGTATTAGGTCTCCCGACAAGTGCAATATTTACATCTATTTTTTGTACAAACTCTTGTTCCTTATCACTAATTCTACTAACTATTTCCTCTTGAAGCTCATCTATACCAAGTCCATGCATTGCCGAAATACTTTTTATATTTGAAATACCTAGACTATAATAATCTGCAATTTTATTTTTATGTGATTCATCATCAATCTTATTCACACACACAATAAAATCTTTTTTCTTTTTTCTTATCATATTTAAAATGTCTTTATCAACCGGATTCATCCCTTCCAACCCATCAACAAGAAAAATAATGACTGATGCTTCTTTTATACCAGCAACAACATTTTTAGAAATCCATTCAATTTCAAATGAACCATCTTGCTCTTCTAATCCACCTGTATCAATCAACATATATGAAGAATCTTTATAATTTATTTTTTCATAATTTCTATCACGAGTTAGTTTTGGAACTTTTGAGACAAGTGCTTTCCGTCTTTTTGCCAATCTATTAAAAAGCGTAGACTTCCCAACATTTGTTCTTCCAACTATACAAACTGTTAACATATCATGCCTTCTTTTTTAAAATTAGAAAATGATGTATATAAGTAATCAAGACCTGATAAAATTGTTATAAAAACTGTAAAATAATATAAATAAATCAAAATCCCATTCACTATACTATATCGAGAAAACAAAACCAACAATACAGTCACCATTTGAAAAAATGTTGTAATTTTACTCAAAATTCTTGGTGTTACAGTAGATGAATCAGTTATAAAATAAATTAAAAGCCAACCTGTAACAATAAACAAGTCTCTACTCAAAACAATAATTGTTACCCACCATGGAATCTTTTGAACAACTGCAAGAGTTATATATGCGCTTATAAGCAAGAGCTTATCTCCTGCGGGATCAAGGAATGTGCCAATACGTGTTTTTTGGTTAAATCTCCTAGCTAAAAATCCATCTAACGCATCGCTAAACATACACACTGCAAATATAAATATAGGTAAATATATTAGTTCGTTAATTATTGCAATAATAAATACCGGCACTAAAATTATTCTTAATAATGATATCCTATTTGGCCAATTTATTAGCATACAACTTATCCTCTATTTATAATAGTTTTTCACATAAACGTTATAATAATATTTTTTATCATTTCTGTATAGTGGATTTTTTAATATTTCCAGAGGAAAACCAGTATATTTTTGCTTTGATTTTTTAGATTTTTTTGTTAATAATAACTCAACTTATTAATTATTGCACATAACTTTTTATTCTAGGAGTTATTAAATGAACCAAATCTTAAAAACATATATGCTCGATATTATCGGATCAATTGAGCAAATTGAAATTTTGTTAGAAGAATATTATTTTGAAACTTTTTTTAAAAATTTAAAAATAAAAAGCTCGGTTGTTCGCATACTTGAAATAATAGGAGAAGCTGCAAACAAAATTCCAATAGAATTTAAAAACCAATTTCAAGAAGTTCCTTGGAGCAAAATCTCAGGAATGTATTCAAACTCTCATAACAAATATTTTGATGCTGACACAAAAGAAGTTTGGGATATATCAACAATTGAACTACCTAGTTTAAAATTAAAGTTTATCAAAATTTTTGAATCTTTAAATTTATAAACATCACACTCTTATTTCCTACCACGTGAAATCTTCCTAAATTCCCATGGAGGCAAAGGTTTTTTACTTTTCCATAACCCACGTTTATTAACTCTGGCATTTTTTTCAAGTCGTATCCATTTTTCTTTATAAGGCTCAGTTAGATAATATACATAAGCCCATGCGTACCCATTATTAATAAGCTCTTCATTCAATATTTTTTTTCCATTATCAAAATATATTAGCGCCACTGTTCGTCCATATCTATCTTTATCCATGACTTTTATATCAACATTTTTGTTATAGACCATTGAAGATATATATCTTTTAGCCTTAGCACCATATGGTTGATATCTTTCAGGAGCATCAACTCCATATAACCTTATTTTTATTGTTTTTTTATTTTTAAGAACTGTTATTGTATCTCCATCTGAAACACTTATCACTCTATATTTATTTTCAAGCTCTTTTTCAGATTTTTTATATTGTGCCACTTGCTTACTAAATTGTTTTTTAACAACTTTGTCTGGACGTTTTCCACCTAAGTAAAAAAGTAAAAATATTAAAATAGTAAACACTAAAGGGACTAAAAATATTTTCAGGATACCTAATTTTTTTTTATTTTGTTGCTTTTTTTTGTTGTTTTTTTTCATAAAATATTTTTCCAATTTCCACTTCTTTTTTTAATAATGAATCGGAGATTGAATTATAATCCAACACATCAAAAAAATAGGGCAGAGTAGTATCTTCTTCCAGCAAGTATTTCACTTTAGCTACAATATTAAAATTTATATCACCATTTAAAGCTAAATCAATATCTGAACATTTTTTTTGTTTCCCTTTTGCACGCGATCCAAATATGATTACTGACTTAATGCCATTAAATTTTTTAAAGATACTGTACATAATTTCAATTTCTTTAGTTGATAATCCAAATCTCTCTTTCATGTCTTATATTCCTTTTTTAAAAAAACATACAATTCTTTTATTACAATAAAATATTTTTCTTTTATCAATTCAACTGCTAGCTTAGCATCATGTTCACTATATGTATGAGCCATTAAATTTCTTTTTTCCAAAGCATCAAGCCAAATTTCACCATCCCCAATATATTCTTCTTTATAGGCTTGCTTAATTGTATCTCTCGGCGATGGAACTTTAAATCCATAAAATTCTAAATAATCCTTTAGTGTTTTCCATGCAAGTTCAAATGTAAACTCAAATATTTGAATTATACCTGCTTGCACAACTTCATCAACGTCATCTTTCTTTACTGCTGTTGTCAATTGAACAAAAGCTTTTTCAAAATTTCTATACCTATTTTTCCATTTGATTTGTTCCATAAATCACCTCACTAAATTTATTATATATATTAATTGAATCAAAAGAATATATGCGGTCTTATTAATATCTGAAAATCGCTCCCTTTATCTTCAACAATTTGTGCAATCTCTCCGGAATAAATACTCTGGATATCCCACACAAAACCTATACTCAAGTTAAAAGCTTTCTTTGATTTTCCTATTGGAACTGATTTTCCAATAATAAATGTCAAACTTAGCGGGTCCAAACCTAATCTCTTGAATGTATATTTCCACTCAAAACTACTATTTCGAAACAAAGAAAGATCGAAAACCCTATAGTCAATTCTATCTCGTTTTAATGATACGTATAAAGTTCCATCAATATCTTTGTGCTCATAAAATTTTCCACCAAACCTAAAGCTCCAATTCATATTTTTATTTTCATCACCATAGTCACCTTTAATTTTCCATTCAGCTTCAAGCCAGTTAGATTCTATTTGCTCATTATTTTTTATATGATACTTTCCTGTACTTAAAAGATAACCCATATAAGCTTTCCCCTCTCTTTCAGTTTCTGCAAACTTCTTTTTAAATTTTGCGATGTTCCCTAGAAAAACGGAAAGTGCATATGGTTCTTCAAAACCCAAAGTAATACTTTTTATCCAGTTAAATTCTTCTGTAAGCTCTGCATTGTCATAAAAGCGCTTATAACTTCGTTTAACATACACTCCCAAAAGAGGCATCGGATATGTACTTACTTCAAATAGTATCAATTTTGGAAGCCATGAACTTTTCAACATGTCATAATAAATAAATAGTTCGTTCGATAAATCGTAATATTTAATTTCTTTCCAATAAGTCTTATATATTTCAAAATAAGTGTAATACATATCAAGTTTTAGTTCATACCCATAAGTAGGTTTTTCGTTTTTCAAAATACGTAATCCAAATAAATTTGAACTACATGTAATTAGCATTAAAATTATTAATACTTTTCTATTCATTTTTTCACCACTCGAAACAACTCTTTCGGTAATTTATATTTCCTAATAATATCTTTATTATATTCATTGTTTTTTAAAAATATTAAATTGTAATTATCAACAAATACAGGAATCCATTCGGGATCATTGACTCTATTTATCAAAAATGTTTGTCCCCAACCTGTTGCATCATGATACTGAAAAACTACTGTATTAAATCCATACTCAGTTGAATATTTTTTCCATTCCACTTCGTTCTGCTGCATAGGTATATATACTTTTTGCAAAAAATCTTCGGAGTAAGCCTCTGGTCTATTATCAACAAAAACTTTATATTGTGGATATAAATGGTATATCAACTGTCCACCGTTGTCATAATTATTAAAAATTGGTCCCATTAGTTTGTTCGTTTTAATAAACTGCATAGACGAATTTACATTCTTCTTCAATCCAATTCCCATATCACGCTTAAAATATTTTATTGGATAAATATTATTAAAATGAAACAACATTAACAACACAACAAAAACCGAAGTCGTAAAAGCAATAATTTTATCATTTAGAATATTTTTATCTTCAAAGATTGCGTATATATTTGTCGATAAAATAACTATTGAAAAAAATCCATAATTTACAAAATTTCTAAGAGCAAGCAATCCTAATGAGCTAAATACAATAAAAAACATCAAATATCTTATCGCTATTTTGTTTCTCTTCGATATTATTAATTTTAAATATGTTAAAAGAATTAAAATATACGTGACTTTGAAAAATAAAAATCTTGGATTCTTTATTCCATAATTTTCTAAAAACCATATAGATTGATTCTCTACAATTGTGTAACCATAATTTCTAAAAATATTTAATGGATACAGAATTGCTTTTATCCCAAACGGATTTAACATTCCTAATAAGAACATCAATACAAACACCATACTCAATGTTCCTATCTGTTCTAAATTATTTTCTTTTTTGAAATACATTTGGAAGATTTTCTCAACTAAAAATACTCCTACAATAAAAAGCCCAAATATATAAGTTATATGAAGATTTATCCAAACAAGTCCAAGAATTGGAAGTACAAAAAGCCATTTTTTATTTAGTTTATTTTTATCCCAAAATGTTAAAATCCACAAAAATATCCCTGAAAAAAGATATCCAAAAACCTCAGGCCTAATTTCTTTTCTCTGTGAAATAATTGGTATAAATATAATTGCAACTAGAAAAGCTAAATTTAAATTTGACTCTCGTCGAGCTACATCATAAAAAATAATCAAACTTAAAAATGATAAAAATATAAACAAAATTGACACACCGCTAAATCCAAAATATTTCAGAGTTAAATAAAAAATGACACCTGATCCCCAGTGATGATTCACAAAAGAATAATTAGGTTCTGTATATGAATAGAAATTTTGGGTAAGTACTTTGTTTGAAAGAAAGCCGGATTGAGTCTTAAGAATTATTTCACCGTTTTTAATATGACGACCAAGATCAGCTGTTGAAAAATTAATCTTATGAATAATAAAAAAGCCATACCACAAAACAAGTATTAAAAGTAATAAATATTTATAGTATGGCGTTATACCATTAAGAAGAATGTGCCGGTTATTATTGCCTAAGTTCGACATTAATTTTTACAAGCCCTTTTATAATTTTTTCTTGTATTTTATTTACTTCCTGGTCAGATAAAGTTCTGTCATCAGATTGAAAATATAATTTATAACTTATATTTTTCTGATTTTCCTTTAATGGTTTCCCTCTATAAACATCAAATACATTTATATTTTTGAGTAATTGCTTTGCTGTTTTTTTTATAAAATTTTCAACATTAATTGATTCTAAGTCCTCTTGCATAACAAGTGACAAATCTCTTTCTACAAGAGGAAACGTTGAATACTTTTGAAATACTTTAGTTTCGGTTTTTAGTTGTTCAAGGATATCTAAATTAAATTCCCATACATAAACATCACTTTTAATTCCATATTTCTTTAATGTACTTTGCGAAAGCCTGCCAAAATTTCCAATATTTTTTCCCTCAACAAAAATATCTGCTGCTTCTTCAGTATCTAAATATGGTTCTTTAGTTTTTTTATTTTCCCAATTGCTAATTCCTAAATTATTCAAAAAGTTTGCAATTATTCCACTTAAATAATAAAAATTAACTTTTTTAGTTTTTTCTTCCCAGTAAATATCATTCTGATTACCTGCTATAACCCCTGAAAACAAATTTATTTCATTCAAAGATAAATTTACTGGCTCTATAGTGTTCTTAAAAAATGATTTCCCAATCTCAAAAAGTTTTATACTTGGAATCATGTTATTAATATTTTTTGCAGCAGTAGCAATAAGCCGTCCAAGTCTTGTTGTTGCCATAAATTGTTCTTCTTCAGAGAGTGGATTTGACACCTCCCACATATTTCGTCTGTTATCATTGTCAAGCAAATTTAGATAGTCAGAATATTTTTTTGAAGAAAAATTATAATTTTTAACTTCACTGAATCCTAATTCTTTAAACATTAACCTAATTGAATTATTAAATTTGTGGTTATCATCATTTTTTTTTGTCACAACAAGTTCAAGTGGTTTAACCGGAATATTTTTATAACCTTGCATTCGAACAATTTCTTCAATCACATCAATTTCAAGATTAACATCATTTCTATATGACGGAACTCTCAACTTATAATTACCTTCGTGTGCACTTTTAACTTCAAATCCCAAGCCCGCTAAAGTATCAATTACAACATTAGCTTTGTAATCGTAACCTGTTATTCTTGCCAATCTATCATGTCTGAGTAGTATTGTTTTTTCCGAATATTCTTTTGCAATTAAATCAAATTGTTTGCTGAAATGTACATTTGGAAAAATTTGTTTGAATAAATACGCACATCTTTCCAACGCGAACTTAACATTTTCCCAATCTACCCCTCTCTCGAATCTATAGGATGAGTCTGTAGTAAGCGCAAATCTCTTCGATGTCCGTCTCACACAAACCGATGAAAAGTATGCACTCTCTAAAACTATTTTTTTAGTTTCTTTGGTCACCCCGCTTTCTAATCCACCTATAACACCTGCAAGTGCAATTGGAGCTCTTGAATCGGCAATTATTAAATCATCCTCTGTAAGTTCGAGCTTTGTTTCATCTAATGTAACTAGACTTTCACCGACTTTTGCCTTACGAACTATTATTTTTTTATCAATCTTATCATAAGCAAATGCATGCATTGGGTGACCTGTTTCAAAAAGAACATAATTGGTCACGTCAACAATTGCATTTATTGGTCTTAACCCAACTTTTCTTAATTGATTTTTTAACCAAAGTGGAGAATCAGTAACTTCAATATTTTCAGCTACTAATGCCATATATCTATTACATTTTTCATCATCTAAAATATCTATGGTTAATGGTTCTTTTGAACTACTTACTTGAACTTCAGCAGCTGGTTTTTTTACCTGGTTCTTAAATATTGCGCAAAGCTCACGAGCAATGCCTATCATACTTAAGCAATCACCTCTATTCGGAGTAATCTCAATCTCCATTGTATAATCATCGAGACCTAATACCTCTTTTGCATCTACACCTAATTTCGTATCTTTAGGAAGTATCATAATACCTGCAGACGAATCAGCCAATCCAAGTTCTTTTGCTGAACAAATCATTCCAAAAGACTCAATAGAACGAATCTTAACTTTTCTAATTTTAAAATCACCCGGCAAAGTTGCTCCAACCTTTGCAAATAGAATAATCGCACCTTCAAATATATTTTGTGCCCCACATACAACAGAATAGGTTTCATGCCCATCATTTACCTGACATAAAGAAAGCTTGTCAGCATTTGGATGTTTTTCAATTTTATCAATACAAGCAGCAACTACATTATTAAACTTATCACCCAAATATTCGATCTTACTTGTTTCAATCCCATGCTGAGTCAACAAATCAGCGATTTCTTGCGCAGTTGAATCAAAATCAACTAATTCTTTTAACCATCTATATGAAATTAGCATTCCTACTCCCCTATCAAAATTGTTTTAAAAATCTTAAATCATCAATTCCAAACTTTAAAAGCGCAACTCTTTCAATCCCCATACCAAATGCATACCCTGTATATTTCTCATTATCGTAATTTACACTTTTAAAAACATTTGGGTGTACCATACCAGCTCCCAAAATCTCTAACCAACCTGAGTCTTTACAAAGCCTACACCCTTTTCCTTTGCAAATCACACAACTAATATCAATCTCAGCACTTGGCTCAGTAAACGGAAAGAAGCTTGGTCGGAATCTTAGCTTTGTCTTTTGTCCGAACATCTCGTGCACAAAGTAAGTTAAAACGCTTTTTAAATCACTAAATGATATTTTCTCACCTACGACCAATCCTTCAACCTGATTAAACATGGGCGTATGCGAAACATCCGAATCACATCTATAAACACTGCCAGGAATTATAATTTGAAAAGGCGGTTTATTTATTTCCATATAACGAATCTGAACAGGTGATGTATGTGTACGCAAAAGAAATCGCTCTTTGGAATCCTTGTCTGGATTTTTTAGAAAAAAAGTATCTTGTTCATCGCGTGCCGGATGTTCAGCAGGAAAATTTAGAGCTGTAAAATTGTAATCTTCAGTTTCAATACTTGGTCCTTCAGCAATTCCAAAACCTAAATGATTAAAGATATCTACAATTTCATTTAATACATGAGTTAATGGATGAATAGAACCCTTTGGAAATGCCTTACCAGGTAGAGTTACATCTATTGATTTGTGATCTTTTTTCGATTTAGTTCCCAACTTTTCAAGTGTATCAGTAATGAGATTTTCTAAATCTGATTTTATTTCGTTAATTAATTTTCCAACTATAGGTTTTTCTTCTTTTGATAAGTCTTTGATACTTTTTGAAATTGTAAGCAAGTCACTTTTACGCCCCAAATATTCAATTTTTATAGCTTCTAATTTTTTTATATCTTTTGTCTTTGATATTTTTTCTTTCGCTTCTTTAAATATTTTTTCTAGTTTCTTTTTTGTATCCATTTTTTCCCTGCCTCGAATAATATAATGCCTGCTGATACAGCCACATTTAGAGATTGACCATTTCTACACATTTTTATGCTGATTAGCTTTGCCTTCTCCAAAACTTTCTGTGATAGACCTCGTCCTTCACTCCCAAAAAATATTGCTAAAGGTTTTTTTATTAAGAGCTTGCTGGAAATAATATCTATACCTTTCATATCTGCAGCATATAGATTGATTGAATTCATTTGCAAAAAATCCATCATTTCCATGATTTCAATATCTTCAAATATCATTATGTCAGTAATATAACCTTTAATCGATCGAAGAAGCTTTTGATTATCAAGTCTAACTGATCCTTTTGTCAAAACCACTGCATCAAAACCCAAAACACATGCACTGCGTATAATTGTTCCCACATTTCCTGGATCTTGAACAGAATCAAGCACAACTATCGAACTAGTTTTTTTTAAATCCTTCAATGTATGTTGTGGTTTTTTTATAAGCGCAATAAAACCTTGTGTAGTTTTTGTTTTTTTTAGTTTATAAAAAATCTTAAGGTTTACTTTTTCAAGCAACACATTATTCTTTTTCGTTAACTTCTGAATATTTTCTAAATCTTGTAGTTTTATGTACTTTTCAGCCCAAAGAACTTTCTCAATTATCCCAGATTTTTTCTCTAACAATTCAAGACAATCTTTCAATCCTTCGATAATTAATGTGTTTTTTTCATTCATTAAAAAATTCCGGAAAATATATTAAATTTTTGCATAGGAATTTGAAATTAAGAATTTGATAATCATTCACCGACTATTTTTGCAAGCTTTGTTTTCGCAGATTCATTTTTCGGATCAAGCTCTATTGTACGCTCATAATATATTTTTGCCTGTTCAATATTGTTTGCAGCTTCATATGCAACTGCCATATTATATGTAGCATCAGTATTATCCGGCTCTTGGTCAAGTACACGTATAAATTCTTTTATAGCTTGATCAAATTTTTGATTAACAAAATAAAATTTTCCAAGCTCCAAAAGTTCTTGAGTTTCATTAAGCAATTTTTTTGTTTCTTTTTTCTTTTTTCCTACCATTTATTTTATCCTTTTCATTTTTTCAATTTCTTCATTTTGACCAATTATAACTAAAATATCGCCTTCTTCTATATTATCATCAGCATTTGGAGAAATATTTACATCTTCTTTGAAATCAGTCTGCTCATCATCAGTTATGAATGGCACTTTTCGTTTAATTGCAACAACATTAATCCCAAACTTTTTCCTGACTTCAGCCTCTTTTAGATTTCTTCCAACTAAGCCTTTTGGAGCTTTTAGTTCCATTAAACTATAAACAGAAGATAATATAATTGTATCAACAATATTTGATGACTCAAGTGATTTAGCAAGCTTTTCTGCAACGTCACGTTCAGGAAAAATTATTCTGTCTGCACCGATTTTTCTCAAAACATTAGCATGTAAACTACTCAAAGCCTTTGCAATAACATTCTTTGCTCCCATACTTTTTAATATCATTGTAACAAGAATACTGGCTTCTAAGTTTTGTCCAATACCAATAATAACAACGTCCATATTTGCAATTCCAAGTTCAGTTAGAGTTTTTTCGTCAGTAGAATCTGCTTGAATAGCTTGTGCTGCAATTTCCGAGACTTCCTGAACTTTCATTTCATCCTTATCAATTGCAATTACTTCAAATTCTGCTTTTGTGAGAAATTTAACTAGGTTTTGACCAAATGTCCCAAGTCCTATTACAGCTACTTGTTTCACTTTTTATCTCCTAAAAATTGAAATTGTTTGTTAATTCTATAAAATAAAAATGCATTATCCAATCAATATTTTGTCTTCGGGATACCTGATCCTAACAATGCCCTGACGAAAATATAATGCTGTTCCAATTGTTAAAGGACCCAACCTCCCAACAAACATTGTTATCATTATCAGAACCTTATTCGCGACTGAAAGAGAACTTGTTATACCGGTTGAAAGACCAACCGTACCAAAAGCTGATACCACTTCAAAAAACACATTTAAAAAAATTCGTTTCTCAAAAAACAACATCAGAAAAACTATAAGAGCAATTAAGACCAATGAAAAATATATAATAATCCATGTTTTTTGCACAACTGCATGATCAATACGTTTATTTCCAATTACAGCATCATCATTGCCTTTTAAAAGTGATTTTATAGAAGCTATGAGCACTGCAATGGTTGTAGTTTTCACACCACCACCTGTTCCTGCAGGAGATGCACCTATAAACATCAGCATAATTATCATAAACAAATTTGCGGAATCACATAAACGCATATTAACAATATTAAAACCAGCAGTTCGACTGGTAACAGAATGGAAAAATGAAACTACAAATTTCTGCAGCAAACTCATACTACCTATAGTGTCTGGATTTGAATATTCGAAAATAAAAAAAAGTATTGTAGGAATTATTATTAGAATAGCTGTTACTTTAAGAACAATTTTTGTATGGAAGGTAAATTTCTTATCACTACCAAAAATATCTTTAATAACAATAAAACCTATTCCACCAGATATTATAAGCATTGCTAAACATAATATAACAATATTATTTGATCCAAAACTGGCTAGATTATCTGGAAATAAAGTAAAGCCTGCATTACAAAATGCAGATACAGAATGAAATAGCCCATAATAAAAACTTTGGTTTCCAAGTGTATCATACCAAGCAAAACTTAAAATAAGCGCACCCAGTAATTCTATTATTATTGTAGCTTTTATAATATAGAGAATAAATGAGACAAGATTATGCATTGAAAATTGCCCAATTCTACTCTGAGCAGCAAGTTTGTCTCGAATGGAAAGCCTTTTACCGACGAGCAAAAATATTATTGTTGCGACAGTCATATATCCCAAACCACCAATTTGTATCAAACCCAATATGACAATTTGACCATAAATTGAATAGTATTGACCAATGTCTACAACCGTTAACCCTGTTACACAAACAGCTGAAATAGATGTGAAAAGCGCACTGATTATCGAATATTCAGTATTACCCGCTCGCATAACAGGTAAGCTAAGCAAAATAAAACCTAACAATATAATTGAACCAAATCCGCCCAGAATTATATAAGCTGGATCATTTTTTAGTTTCATAATAATTATTCTATATTAAGTTGTTTTTTTGCAATATTTGCAAGTTCTGCAAATGCTAATGAATCATTTACAGCAAGTTCCGCTAACATTTTGCGATCAACATCAATGCTTGCTAATTTCAATCCATTCATAAACTTGTTATAACTAATACCATTTAAACGTGCACCTGCATTTATCCTAACAATCCACAATGCTCTAAAAGTTCTTTTATTAACTTTTCTATCTCTATATGCATACTGCAAACCTTTATCTACCTGCTCTGTTGCATGCCGAAAAAGATTTTTCTTCCCCAACCTATATCCTTTACTAATTTTAAATATTTTTTTCTTTCTCTTAAGTGTCGACATTCCGCCTTTAACTCTAACCATTATTTTCCCTCCAACTAATTTTTAATTAATTACGCGTATGGTATTAATATCTTCATATTTCTTGCATCTTGCCCTTCAAGTGTTCCACTTTTTCTAAGCTTACGCATTCTTCTTGAAGATTTTTTAGTCAATATGTGTCTTGCAAATGCTTTTTTCCTCTTAATTTTACCTGACTTACTCAGTGTAAATCTTTTTTTTGCTCCACTATGTGATTTTAACTTTCCCATTCTGCTACTCCTTATTGTTTTGGTGCAAGTATTAGTACCATTGCATTACCCATAACTTGTGGTCCTTTTTCAACCGTACTAAACTCGTCCGTTTGTTTCATAATTTTATTCATAATAACATAACCTAGCTCAAAATGAGCTCTTTCACGTCCATAGAACATAATTGAAGCTTTCACTTTATCTCCTTCTTTCAGGAATTTAAGCATATGGTTCACTTTAAAAATTAGATCATGTTCTCCAATCTTTGGCCTCATTTTAATTTCTTTCAGCTGAACTTGTTTCTGCTTCTTTTTAGCTTCTTTTTTTTGTTTTTCTTGCTCATATCTATACTTACCGTAATCCATAATTCTACAAACAGGTGGCTTTGCTTTAGCACTCAATAAAAACAAATCCATGTCACGTTCTTGTGCAATCTTTAGAGCCTCTTCACTGCTCATAATACCAAGTTGTTCTCCTTTGTCAGCTACTACTCTAACTTCTGCAAATCTGATCATTTCATTAATAATCAAATTATCTTTTTTTGGTTTTGACGAAAAATTTCTAATGATTTTGTCCTCCTATTAAAACAAAAATTCTGAAGCTTTTGCTTCTACAAAAAAAAAGCACTGCTTAAAAAAGCAGCGCCATCTCAATTGTCTTATTTAACTAGAATTAATACTTACTTCTGTAAGTTTTTTTAACCTTTTTGCTAAAAAGCTAAAGGTGAGAGATGGCCTCTTCTTTTAAAAAAGTTTATTTATATTAAACTATATCGTTAATAGTGTCAAGGAGTTTTCTAAGTGAATATATAATAGTCTTTGTTTGGGTGTACCTTTATGCAACTAACAATGGAGCGATTAGATATGGAGATAAAATTATTTTGTTATTAGTATTTCTTCGATTTTCTTTAGGTTAAATTCATTGAGTTCTTGATCCTTTTTTTCGATTTCAAGCAAATCCATTACCATTTTTGTAAATACCATTTTGATTCTCCAATCAATTTGCTTAATTTTAGTTTCAAATCCTCGGGCGGTTTTCCATGATAAGCCTATAATAGTTTTATAATTTTTTAGATACACTAAAAGCTTGCTTTGTTTTTCCAGACAAGAAGGAGCATTCAAAATATCTTTTGCCATAGAACATATTGAATCTGCTTTACCAAGATTCCATTTACACGTCAGGAACCACTCCCCACTTCTATTGGAAATATCACATAACCATATTATTTTCAACATAGTTACATAAAAAGGGTTCTTGAGATTTTTTACAAAATCAATAACATGCTCACCAACGTCCGTTCTATCGCCGCACTCTGACCAAGGCAAAAGACCTAATGTCCCATGATGTGCTATTAGATATGAATCAATCTTTTGGCTTTCTTTAGAATATCCTAGCCTGGAAAAAACTTCTGTCACTGCTCTCGATGAAAGAACAGCATGATTAGCAACAGGATAGAATTCATCACAACAAAATGCCTTGCCAATATCATGAAAAAGCATAAGCATTCTAGCTTTTCGTTTTATACGCTTAACGCTGCTTATTTCAATTTCGTTATTTTCTGCTAATTTATCAACAATTTTATCTACAATTCTTACGGTTAATAAAATGTGCTCTGCAGTTGTTTCTTTTGCTACAGATATAATTTGATAATGACTTTCAAGTATGTTCCAAAGGTCACTGAATTTTCTTACTCTATTTACGATATTGTATAATTGTAGTTTTATTTGAGGTATAGCATTTATGTCAAATATTTTCTGCAACTTTTCTCTTTTTGCAGCATCAATGTCTTGCCATCTTGTTTTTCCTTGTTTTCTGGCTTCTTCTTCTGAATCAGTTAAATCGTTAGCAATTTGTTTGAATTTCTTTAATAATTTACCGTGTTTATTAATATATTTTTTATCTATTAATTGACTCCATATTTCTTCAAGCTGCACATCAGTTAATCCCAATTCTTTTAAATGCTCTCTTGTTAGTTGTCTCTCAGGTAAAAAAGTATCAAATGAACCTTTTTTTATTGCTTTTTCTACACTCTCATATGAATCAAAATAAGATTCAAATTCTTTTTTTCTAATCAAAAATTTATCAACTATTCTCTGTGTACTTCTCACATCATCAACAACAACTTCCGGATCATGCTGTAATATCAGCTGGTCATCTGAAGTTATATGCACATCGAATTCTATTCCATCGAAATTATTTCTTAATGCTTCCTCTATTCTTCTTTTATTATTAGACCTATGCTGAATTATTATGGGGTTATCATCTTCTAAACTTGGTTCACCTGCAGATTTTTGATCAAAAAGTATACTAGTTGTCGAAAGTGCTGCATTTTGATTTTTTGTCTTTGAAACATTTAATGATTGGTTATTTAAGGATATGTTATTTGTTACTGTACCCGGATAATATACTATTTTTGCAATTAATAAAATTAATATTACGACTTTAGTTATCACGTGTTTTTTGTTCATGATATAATCTCAATAAATAAAATATTTGGGGGAATTAATTTTAGTTCGTTATCTCAAAAGATGTATATTTATGTTATAGCAAAAATATAAATATATGGCATACAAAGAAAATGCGAAAAAATTCTTTTGACTTTAACACTATTTTTCTGTATAAATTCATGCATATTTGATTTTTGACTATCTCTGCGACGCAAAAACAGATTTGCACCTCGTACGTAAGAGCTCCAATAGTTGCATCAAACGCAGTTTGTTTTCAAAAGTTAACGTACTTTTCCATGTTACATAATAGTTTTAAGCGACAACGGAGCGAAGTTGGCAAAGCATACGTAAGAGCTCCAATAGTTGCATCAAACGCAGTTTGCCCGAGTGGCGGAATGGCATACGCGGCGGTCTCAAACACCGTTGGTCTTTGGACCTTGTGAGTTCAAGTCTCACCTCGGGCAATTTTTCTTGGATGCACCTAAAAACCACCAACCCAAAGTCCAAACGCAATCTCTAACAATCAAAGCAGCTCAATTCAAAATTTAAAATTTAAAATTAATTTACCTATCATTCGATTCAAAAAAACCTTGTACTTTCAAATCTCTATAGTTTTTACTTAAATATTTTTCCATAATTGGATCACTAAAAATCTTACTGAAACGTTGTGCATTATACATTTTCGGTAAAATCAAATAATTATATGCAATTTCATCCTGTTTTCGTCTTGAATCCACTACCTCGTATACAAATATACTATTTAATGCGTTCTTTTTGTAACCAGCCCAAAATTCCTTATTTTTTGAAATATACTCGTCCAGCAACATATCCGGACAATATTTATAAACAGTTTTTGCATATTTATTTATAAATTTATCGAATACAATTAAATCTCTCGCATCCCAATAAAACATATCCCAGTTAGCTGAAAGTCTTTTTAATTCCAAAGTATTTATAAATATATATTTAATATTATCCTCTTTAAAATATTTTAAAAGCTCCTCTTCATTTTTTGATTTTTTTGCCATTTCTATTATTGGATGATGCATCAATGGATCAGTTAACACAGTCGAATTATTAAAAAATGTACACCTTGTTTCCCCAACTAACAAGATTTTATCCTCTTTATTAGCCTCCCCATTAAAAAATTCCACAGCTTTATAATATGCGCTTGGATAACTCTTTCGACTTGTTGAAAGATATTGAGAATCAGAAACAAGTCCCAAGAAACACTCAATTGGATTCATGTTTACAGCTTGCAGCTTTGTTAAAAGAAGCAAATTCAAAATTGAAATAAAAATAATTAAATAAACTAATATTTTTTTTATGAATAAATTTATATTACTTTTTACAAAAACAGCAATTAAAACCAAGCAACCAACAGACAAACCCGGCACAAAAAAACGCACATACAATCGACCTAAAAACAGCCACAATACTGTGTGCACTAAAAAATAAATAAATAGGCTCGAAAAAACTTTATGTTTATATATTTTTTTTATCAAAAATAAAAATGGAATAAATAAAATATAAAATGGACCTAAAAAAGTTTCCTGACTTATTTTTGATAGTGTAAGTTTCCAAGGAAAGAATAAAAGATTTGAGAAAGTATACTTAATAGGAACTGGATCACCCTTTATTCTCTGCCAAAAACGATTTTTTAAATGACCTATAATATTTGAGAACATGGGATATACAGGATTACCGGTAATAAGTAAATTTCTAATGTACCACGGACATGCTACAAGGAAAGATGTGCAGCAAAAAACTAAAAGATATTTATATGATTTTTTGAATTCTTTATTTCTGAATAATGAAATACTAATCACGCAAATAAGTGCAAATGTCGTAAAAAATGATAAATACTTTGTTCCAAGTGACAGCCCCTGAAATATGCCAGCTGCAAAAATACTTCTTAGTTTGATTTGAGTATCCTCTGAATCCATCCAATTAATCACAAATACAAGCGCCAGCAAGTCAAAAAAACCAAGCCCAATTTCAATACTCGTTTTTGGAATTAAAAACCCTACGTTACTAGTTGATAAATACATCAGAACAGCTAACAAACCGGTTGTTTTGCCAAAGTATCGTTTGCTTAAATCATACAAAAGCAATAAAAAACATATAGCTAAAATTAGATTTTGATACTTTGCAAGAATCGAATCTTTTAGCATTAACCCTACCGAATAAAAAACTTCCAGATTAAGCGGAACTGACGCCATACTCGAAAATGAATCATAATATATTCCCTTATTGAATATCCATTTTTGAGGCAAACCCAAATGATATACAAGTGAATCATAAAAAGTTTCAGGAACAGATGTCGGAATTACAGTAACTAGTCCGAGTAACAATAAAACTACAACTATCAAAAGCAATGTTCCGGGACCCAAAACCATGTCAGTCTTCATTGCTTTTCTAAAATTGAAATCAGCTAAAGGATAGTCAAAAAGCATAAAAAAGAAAATAGTCCCTATAATTAAAAAAATAATTATCATTGGCAAAATCAATAGCTTAAAAAAACTTAATAAAACAATGTAGAGAATTATCGAAGCTATTCCCAAACCAAAGTTTGCACATAAATCTGTTAAAAAGCTTATCTTAAGTTTCAAAACTTTTTCCTTCATCAATTTCCCATAGCCCGAACATCCGGCAAATATAAATAACGATAAAAGTGAATACTTTAGAACTCGCAATATACCAAATAAAATATTAGTTATTTCTATCTCTTGACCTGTCCTGTTCTTGAAAAACAAAGTAAAAGCATTACTAAAAACACCTACATTATCGTTAAAATACATCTTCAGCATGATAAATACATAAATGAAAAATAAAATATAAAGAATATATGATGGTAAGATTTTAGTTAAAGTAAATAATTGATTATTAAAGACTGGTTTAATAAGTTTTATATTTTTTTTTACCATTATTTTCCTCTATGTCTCACTCTTCTTATTTTCTCTCGTATGCGCACCGGAATGAAAAATGCAATTATGTACTTTATTATAAACAGATAATAATACTTTGGACATACACCATCTTTTAAAAGTTTCAATCTTACCCTCATACTATCCATATCCTGTTGTATCATTTTTTTAGTAGAGAAAATCTCTTCCGGGAAACGCCTTATTAGTAAATATTCAGGTACATTATACATTTTATACTTTCTAAATATCCTCGAAAAAAGTTCATAGTCTTGTGAAGTTTGAAAGGTTTCATTATATAATCCCACCTCATTAAAAACAGATTTTCTAATCATAGAAGTCGGATGAGCAATCGGATTATAAAAAAACATAGCTTTTTTTATATCATCCCATTTTTCAGGATTCTGCTTTCGGGCAAGCTGCATACCATGTTCATCTATATCATTATAAAAAGTACCTGCCAAACCATAATCTTTATGTTTTTGCAAAAAATTTATCTGCTTTTCAAATCGAGTCCGCAGCGATACATCATCCCCATCCATACGTGCTATATATTCGCCCTTCGAAACCTTTATCCCTTCATTTAATGATACTGCAAGACCTTTTGGCTTAGCATGATGAATGCACGTTATCCTCGAGTCTTTGGCAGCGTACCGCTTAATAATCTCTGCCGTCGAGTCTTTCGAACCATCGTCAATAATAATAAACTCAAAATCACTAAAAGTTTGATTCAAAATACTTTCGATCGATTCTACTAAGTATTTCTCTTCATTTAAAACGCTCATGATTACGGATATTTGGGGCATGTTTTAGTCCTTTACCGATCTTTAAACAAATCATAATATTTTGGATAAATATTTTCGTCTATTGTCAGAAAATTAATCATGTTCTTCAAAAAAAGCCCATTATACTTTGGAGATATATTATTCTGTTCAACTCTTCCTGAAAAAGTAAAATAACCATTTGGACTATAATGCTCATTTATTACTGCTTCAGCAAGATCAATAACTTTCTGTTTATATATTTCATTACCCGAAACTTCCATATATTTCCTGATAGATACTGCAAAATCAACCTGGTTATCTATGTGAGCAAAATTAGATTTTTCATAATGTGGAATTAAACCGGTAGATAAAGTATTGCTTAAATAATAATCAATGATATTTTTAGCATAGCTCAAATACTTTTTAAAACTTGGTACAAAATATGCTGTATCGCAAATTATATCAACTAAAATGAATGCTGGTGTTGCACCTGGTTTAAGTTTTTTATTAATTTTGGGAATATACTCAGAATAAACTTTCCCATCTGAATAGAATTTATGCAAAGCTGAGTTCAACCATTTATCAAGTGCATTTATCCACTTTTCATCATTCGTCGCACGATAAAATTCTAATAATGTAAATGCACAGGTTGTATTGGATTTCATCAGCTGACTATAATAACCATTTATTAAATTAAATCGTACATTTCTTACGAAACTTTTAAAAATATTCTTCTTTCCATTAACTATTTTTGCCGGTGGTTTACTATTCGAGTATAACGGTTTAATGTAAGCTAAAATATTTTCTTGAAACCTTTTTAATAGTTTGGAGTCAAAAACTCTATATCGAAATAATCCATAGCTTTTAAAATACTCATCATCTATCCAGGTATTCATTATTTGCATAGCTTTTTCAAAAAACTTAGGAAAATCTTCACGCATTTCACAGGCAGTTTCTAAAAGACCCGATGACCATGGCTCATAATATTTTACAGCTTTATTTTGTTCAATATAATAACATGCGGATAATTTATCATCTTTAATTAAATTTTTCTCAACAAAATCTATTGAACTTTTTAAAATATCATATACATCTTCATTTGCCGTAGCTTTCCACAAACTATACATCCCGCCAAACCATTCGTCTATTTCCCGAGCAATAATCATTCCATATTCTGAACATAATGACAAAAAATCCTCATTTTTTTCTTTCATCAATTTTATCTGAGATAATAATAAATCATGTTCCTCAAAATATAATAAAAAAGGTACTATATCGTCGAAATTATCAAAAATAGTTCTTTCTTTTGGCGGGTAATGTCTAGCTATAAAACCATCCGAATTTAAATATTTACCTTTGAATAGCTGTATTATTTCAAATGCTTTTTCTCTGAGTTTCGCATTCGTCATTTTATCGGATTCTCCATAGTATTATCAAAACATCGCCCTTCCATACGGTCTCGAGGAATGTCACAAACAAACTGAGTACTTTTTCCAATTGCAATTTTTGTAGATTCATAGAATTAATCGCTTTTCATCACTTTCCGGTTTATAATAATATATCCAACAATTGTTCCGGATAAAGTAAGCATAATACGTGATATTATAATCCCCTTGATTCCAAATAGGTATGCGCCAAATATTAGTGAAACTATCATTATAATGTAGGATATTACTCTAATGAAATATAATTGTCGACTCAATTGATGCGCTCTCAAAATAGTATCATATATCCATCCGGGAACACCTAGAAAAGTTGGCAATAGAAATAATTGAGCATAAACTATACTCGCATTGTATTTCACAGTAAATAAAATAGGAATCAAAGAAGGTATGAGATAAAATCCTAACAAAAAAATAATTATTAGTATTGGATAGAAGAACAATAGTTTTTTGTTATAAATTGAAAAGGCATTTTTTAGATCATATTTAACCGCATTTGGTTGAACAATATTAACTAATATTTGATAGCCCCTTTTTAATTGACTATGCAGCAATAAACCTATCGAATAAACTGCAAGCTCTTTGTATCCAAAAAACGCTCCTATTATTATTTTATCAATATTAGATACTATTTGCCCCATAACCCCTAATAGAGTCATGTTTTTTGCAAATGAAATAAATTTTGGATCAAATGAATTTTTATCCGCAATATTTTTTTTAATTAACAGATAATTGATTATATAGAAAATAGAAATAAATCCTAAGTGGAAAACAATAAAATAAACTAGTTTTTTTAGATAAAAAATACATACAAATACAGAAGCCAAATTTATTAAAGAAACAACTACTCTAAATAGCATTACATTATAGTATTTCTTTTTGCCTATATAATAACTATCTATATGATTTAAAGAAAAATAAAAAATGTATGGTATACATGCTAAGATAAAAGCATAAAAAATTTGATTTTCAGCTTTGACAACATAATAAAAAGAAAATATTACGAGACAAATCGCACCCAAAATTGAATATTTAATTCTTAATAAAGAGCCTCTAATAAAATCGCCTTCATGCCCCTCTGAAACAGAATTAACGATTGCAACAGGCAACCCTTGGATACTAAAAATACTAAACAACGCTAATATTGCTAAAATATAATTATACTGTCCATACAATTCCTTTGTAGCATAATTAGTAAAAAGAACTACAACTAGCAAACCTGTTGCTGCATTAAAAGAAGTGCTAATAATTAAATAATAAATATTTTTTAGTGTCCTTAAGCTAGCTATTTGTGTAATTTTCATAATCTTCCTTTGAATTACTCAAGAAACAATAAATAACTTGTTTCTTAATACTCATCTTTTCCCTATCAGCCTCTTACCAAAAGCATTTAATATTAACTTTATATAATTCCCTATTTTCCACCATAAAACTAAACTTAACATATAAAGATAAACAAAAGTTTTTTTGAAATTTATTTTCTTTGCCATGTAAATATTAGCCTGTGCATCATCAAAAATATTTTCCATAAAATTTATATATTCATCTGAAACCGCATCAATAGAATTAACATTAATTTTAGATTGATAATTTGAATAGTTATTTTTCACTTTTTCAATCTGCTCAATAACATCATTCTCATCCCTAAATAATTCGCCAGCATCCTTTACTAATTCAGGATGTCCACCACTATTTAATGCCGCTACAGGCAGACCACATGACAATGCTTCTATCAAAGAGTTTGAACATGGATCATCCTTACTTGCAGTAATATAAATATCATTTTCTTTGACTATTTTTGCCAACTCCTTGGAAAGTTGAGGTAAAACATGTTTAATGTTTTTAAATCTAATTGGACTATTTCCAACAAATGTCATCTTATATTTATTAAAATCTAAATTATCATCCAAATATTTATATATTTTAAATCCTTTTTTCAAATTATTAGACCAACTTGTTGCCAGCAACTTAATTTTTCCTTCAGGATTATACTGTCTTCTACTTACAACATTAAATATTTTTAAATCACAAGCATTACTTATAACAGTTTCATATGCTGCATTAATCTTAAAATTCTTTTTATTTTTATCTCTACTCCAATGTGATTGAAATATTATTCCATCTATAAAAATATCCGCAAATATTTTAATTATAAAATCAATTATTTTATCTGCTCCTCTTACCAATGAAACAGGACCATCTAACCTTAAGACTATAATTTTATCAGGATTTCGTTTTTTTATTTTATAAACCTTTAAATGATTTAGAAAAATATTACTTGGATTAGCGTTAAATAATATTACCTCTGCTTTTTCTGTATCTTGTTCATAAATATTTTGTGCTATAAACTGATTCTGTAATGCCTTAATAAACTGATTTCCTCCACCCCAAGGACCTGACTGTATTCCAAATAGAATATTAATTTTCATTTTAATTATTCTGACCTTTTAATATTTTTATTAGATTTGTTCTAAAA
>JBHPKP010000080.1:0-2945 GCA_042566505.1 bacterium
ATGAACTTTTTTCGCGATATTCGGATCATATTCCAAATTATTTGCAAACAAAAGAATATCTACTCCGGCATTGATTGCCAGAACAATTGTTTCTTCCAAACCAAAATTAGCGCTTATAGCTTTCATCTGAAGATCATCGCTTATAACTATTCCGGGAAACTTTAAATATTGTCTAAGTGTAATTTCAATGCATTTTTTTGATAGAGTTGCAGGATATATATAGTCTAAATTTTTATTGAAAACATGTGCAGTCATGATTGCTTGTGTGTGATTATTTCTTATTAGTTGTTTGTATGGGAGGAGTTCATTGCTTGCCCAAGTATTACTTACGTCAACGAATCCTTCATGAGAGTCAGTGGAGCTGCTGCCATGACCAGGAAAATGTTTTATGACACATAAAATATTTTCCTTTGTATGTCCTTCTATAAATGATTTTGAATGTTGATAAACTTTTTCAGGATCGTTTGAGAATGCTCTATCGATTTTCCCGATAATAGGGTTATTAGGGTTTGTGTTTAAGTCTACAACTGGCGCAAAATTTATATTAATTCCGACTGATTTTAGAGTTTTAGCAATTTTATTTCCTTCTGCAAAAGTTGTTTTCGGATCATCAATTTCGCCAAGCTTAGCGGCTGAGATAGTTTTTGGAAAACCATATGCTTCTTTTAAGCGATTAACTCTTCCGCCTTCTTGATCTATAGCAATGAAAAGCTGGGTTTTTGCAGAAGCTTGAATTTGTTTGGTTAGTTTTAAAACTTGTTCGGGATTTTTTATGTTTCTATCATTGCTTTTTAGTTTTACATCATAATCAAAAAGAACGACTCCTCCGATTCTTCCGGATTTTATATCGTCATAAATTGCGCTATTAACATCAATTGTATCTCCACGAAAACCTACCATTATCATTTGACTGATTTTCTCGTTAATCGAAACCTTTGCTTGGGCAGGGTTTAAGGCAACTAAAAGTAAAACTAAAACTGCAAATAATTTTTTCATTTACTCAATCCTTGTTTTTCACTTCACTAACTAAAATTTCAGCAAGCAGAAGTAAAAATCCTAATAATATAAAACCTTTCTTCATATTGGTTTGCCATTTGTTCGGAGAGTTCTTTTTTTTCCATGTCTTTAATGTTGTTGGCAATGGATTCAGCCTCGAGATATCCATCTGCTGCGCTATAGTATTTCCCGTTGGTTGTGTAGGCTATTTTTTTCAGTAGTGCTTCATCGAGCCTGGAAGTTACAATCTTTCCTGATTTATCTTTTTTGTAATCAACAAGACTTTGTTTTTCTTTTATCGGGATAACCTCGCCTTCGCTTGTTCCGAATCCAATTGTATAAATTCTGATACCTTGTTTTTTAGCATTGATTGCTGCTTCAAGTGGCTTGCTGTTATGGTCCTCTCCATCTGTTAATAGAACCAGCGCCTTATATTTTTTAGCTTTTTCTTTGAATGTTTTTGACGCAAGCCTTATGGCGTGTCCAATTTCAGTCCCTTGCTGCGGAACTATTCCAACGTCAAGGAAATCGAAGAACAAACGGATTGCTCCCATGTCCAAAGTTAAAGGGCATTGGACAAAGCTTGTGCCTGCAAATGCTATTATACCAATGCGGTTGCCTTCGAGATTTATTGCAAGCCGTTTCAGTTCTTCACGTGCACGTGTCATGCGATTTGGTTTAATATCTTCTGCAAGCATACTATAGGATGTGTCAACTGCAATCAAAACGTCAATGCCTTTCCGTTTCATTGTTGTAAGTTTTTTGCCGAATTGCGGACCTGCAAAACCAATAAGTAAAAAAAATAATCCTGAAATTATTAAAATCATTTTAATTTTCTGTCGTTCGGATGTTTCAGAAGGCACTAATTTTGCAAGCATTGGTAATTTGGCAAATTCAGCTAATCGTTGTTTTTTACTATGCCATTGCACAATAAAAAAAACTACAAGAAGTGGAACCAAAACTAATAAAAATAAATATTCAAACTTAGCAAAATGCATTTGTGTACACCTTTATTATGGGATTCTTTTCCATACAAAATATTTCAGAATCAACTCAATGAAGAATAACAATAGTGCCGGAAATAAAAAGTATCTATATAATTCTTTATAATTTGTATATCCTTCGACTTTGATTTCGGATTTTTCGAGTTTATCAATCTCTTTATATATTGCAGTAAGCTTTTCTTTATTTGTTGCTCGAAAATATTTACCGTTTGATTCAATTGCTATTTTTGTTAGCGTATCTTCATCCAAGTCTTCTTGGATTGTAACATAGCGTTTACCGAATATCGGATGATCAACCGGATATTTCGCGGGGCCGCGTTTAGCTGTTCCGATTGTATATATCCTTACACCTAGTGATGCGCATGCTTTAGCAGCTGTTACAGGGTCAATTTTACCCATGTTATTTCTTCCGTCTGTCAGAAGAATTACGATTTTACTTTTGCCTTTGCTTTCTTTCAGTCTGTTTGCGCATGTTATGAGAGCGCTTCCGATCGCTGTTCCATCGGTTTGTGTCATGCCTATTTCAATCTGGTCAAGAAAATCCAATAGCGCAGTATAGTCAACTGTAAGGGGACATTGTGTAAATGCGATGCCCGAAAAAACCACGAGTCCGATTCTGTCATGTTTACGATCTTTGATGAATTCAGTTACAACATCTTTTGCAGCAGCAAGTCTATTCTGTGGATCGAAATCTTCCGCTTTCATACTCGAGGAAGTATCCAAACACAAAACAATATCATAACCTTCAGTTGAGATTTCTTCAGTTTCCAATCCTTTTTGCGGTCGAGCGAGTGCAAAAATTAGAAGCACCAAAACAAATATTCTGATAATGAATAAAACTTTATTATAGTCAACTTTCTTACGATTGTTATTAATCTCTTTAATCAAACTTATATCTGAAAAAAGGATTGATGATTCTTTGATTTTTCTTTTCCAAAAAAACCA
>JBHPKP010000081.1:0-2911 GCA_042566505.1 bacterium
AGGATATTGTGCCTGTTAGGAAAAAACGTAACTACAAAAAAATGCAAAAATTGCTCGATAAAGCAAAACCGAATGTTCGAAAGCGTACAATCTCAAAAGAGCAAAAACAAAGGCCAATTTCAACTTTGAAGACTCAGGATAACTTTCCATTCAAATACTATTTAACTTTAGTTCAAAGTAAAATTACTGCGAATTGGGATGTAGATAATAAGTATGGGACAAGTAAACGTGTGGTTGTGCTTTTTAAAATATCCAAAAAAGGTGAATTGTTAGAATCGAAGATTGAAGAAAGTTCAAGGGATGATTACTATGATGAGGCAGCATTGGCTGCAGTAAAAAAATCTGCACCATTTCCACCTTTGCCTCAGCAGTATGACGAGGACACATTAAATATCCATTTTGGATTTAGTGTAGTTGAATAAACTAGGATTTATTTTATGGAATACATTGAAAAATTACTAAATTTAGTTAATAATCCGGATTTTTTGTACAAAATATTTTCCGGTGTATTACTCATTATTTTTGTTCTGATCATGAAACATATTATTTTTAAGGTTGTTTCTCAAATAGAAAAAAGTTTTGTAGTGAAGTACAAAGATAAAGAAGATGTGATGTTAACATCAACTAAAACACGTCTTGCAATGATTAAAAAAATTATTAGTGCTTCTTTATACTTTTTAGCAATTATAATGTTTCTACTGCAATTCAAAGTCCTGAGAACTTTTAGTACCGGTATTTTAGCGTCTGCCGGTGTTTTGGGTATAATCTTTGGTATGGCAACTCAAAGTGTTTTTTCAAATATCATGGCAGGTGTTTCGATATCTTTTAGCCAACCGGTTAGACTCAATGATGCTGTGATTTTTAATGGTGATTTTGGGTGGGTGGAAGATATAGGTTTTGTACATACAATTATTAGAACATGGGATAATCGGCGGATAATTGTGCCAAATAGTGTGCTTGTGAATCAGGTGATCCAAAACTGGACAATAAAGGATTCTTCGCTTCTTGGTACAGTGATGCTCTATATGGATTATACTTGCGATATTGAGAAAATCCGCGAATGGGTGAAGTATATAGTTGAGAAAAGTGAGTTTTCAACTGAAGATAAAGTCTTTGGTGCTCAAATTATCGACTTGACAGAAAAAACTATGGTTGTTCGGGTTCTTGCAAAAGGATCGGATGCTCCAAGTACTTGGAATTTAAGGTGTGAAATTCGCGAGAAGCTAATAAAGAAGTTTAAAGAAAATAGAATGCCGCTGCCAGTAATACGTATACAGCAGGAAGAGAATGATATTGGTATAACGAGTGGTAATAAGTAAAATTACTGCTTCATAAAAACTTACAATTTCCCCCTCAAAAAACTATACTGCTTTGTTAGTCTAAAAAGATTTTAACATATACTTATACTCATTGACGGTAAATACCCATTTTGTTATGATTTGGATTCACAAAATAGAGGTATTTATTTATGGAACATTCCAAACAGATAGTTAAACATGTCAGCAAAATAACACTTGGCACATTATTCTCACGTATACTTGGTTATGCACGTGACATGGCGATCGCTAATTTTTTTGGTGCAAGCTTTGTTGCGGACGCATTTTACGTTGCATACCGTATTCCTAACCTTTTGAGGCGGCTTTTGGGTGAGGGTTCGCTTTCAGCGGCATTTATACCGATTTATACTGACTATCTTTCGCACAAATCAGAAGAAGAACAAAAAAAATTCATAAGTACAGTTAGCTTTGTCTTATTTTGTGTTCTTACGACCATTACCATACTCGGCATTATTTTTGCGCCCCAAATTTTAAAAGTTATAGCGCCGGGTTTTGCGGACTATCCGGAAAAAATGAGACTTGCAATAATATTGACGAGGGTAATGTTTCCATTTTTTATTGTGATTGGCATGGCAGCTTTATTTATGGGTATTTTACATAGTCATCACATGTTTTTTATTTCGGCAGCTGCTCCATGTTTCTTAAGCATTGGAGAATTAGTATTTTTATTTTTTGTATGTCCATTCATGCTTGTTCCGGTTAAGGGTTTAGCCTTTGGTGTTGTTGTTGGTGGAACCTTGCAGATGCTTTTTCAGGTGCCGAGGATTATAAAGCAAAAAGTTAGGTTTTCATTTAACTTGGATTTTAAGAATGAAGGTTTACGTAAAATAGTTTATTTAATGATACCGTCGACACTTGCAGTTTCAGTTGATCAGATAAATGTTTTTGTGGATGTGATGTGCGCTTCATGGCTTGAGGTGGGGAGTGTGTCAGCATTGTATTATTCGAACCATCTGACGCTTTTTCCACTGGCATTGTTCGGTATTGCAGTATCGAGTGTGTCACTTCCGACTTTATCTAAATCCGCTTCATATGAAAATTTGGATGAAATGAAATCAATCTTAATATCGAGCATAAGACTTATGTTGTATTTTCTCATTCCGTCGAGTGTGGGTCTGATAATTTTGGCAAAACCAATTGTGCGTGCGCTTTTCGAACGCGGCATGTTTGATTCGCATGCAACGAATCTTACAAGTTATGCGCTCATATTTTATTCAGTTGGGATTTTATCATTTGGACTTGTAAAACTACTTGCAACTGCATTTTATGCGCTTAAGGATACAAAATCACCGGTAAAAATTACGTCATTTGCAATGATTCTAAATGTTGAACTGAATCTAATTCTTATTTATTATTTCAAAGTCGGAGGGCTTGCATTTGCAACTGCAATATCGTCGATGTTTACAGTGTTTTTCTTGTTTAGGATGCTTCACAGAAAAATCGGAACTTTAGGATTGAAACATCTGATTTCCCCCATTTTAAAAATTTTACTTTCGACAATTATTATGGGTATTGCATGTTATGTAAGCGCGTACAAAATATTTGATGCAAATAAATATCTTCAGGTTTTCATA
>JBHPKP010000082.1:0-2892 GCA_042566505.1 bacterium
TCCTTTCTGATAACTAACAATAGTATTTTCAAGATTTTCGGCGGCTAATATCCTTAGAATCTTGTCATAACTATTTTTGTTGTACACAACCGTATCCTCTTTGGTTACTTTGATAGAAGCAGATATATTTTTTTTATCGTTAACCTTTGTTAAATCATTAAAAAATGATATGGTTCCATTAACCTCAATCTTTTTGGAAGAATTAACCTTGTTAAATTCTACTAATATCAACCTTTTTTCACCTAACTTTATAGAAGGTAACTTTACTACAATATTACCGTTTTCATTACTATAATCATAACCATAAATTTTCTGTATACTATAATTCTTAGGCTTTTTAAAAGACAATTCGACATCCTTCAAAACAATTTTAGAAAGATTAGTCATTTCGGAATGAAAATTCATAAACATTTCTCTTGGATTATTCACATAATAGTATTTACCAAGCGAAACAGAAGCTATTTTTGCTAACAAATCCTCATTATACTCTTCACCAACACCAAATGTAGATACCACAATTCCATGATTTTTATAAGCGTCAGCTGCAATTTTAGATATCCAAAGAGGATCAGTTACTCCTACATTTGCTAATCCGTCAGACAAAAGGATAACACGAATGATTTGTTCCGGTTGTTTTGCTTTTATTGTCCATTCAATACCCTTTGCCAAAGCACCCGCTATATTAGTCAAACCTCTTGGAGTTAACTGTTCGATAGCCTTAACTACCTTATTTTTTTCATCTTGGAATAATTGTGTGGGTTCAAGAAATGTTTCGATTTTGTCGTCATAACCTACTATAGAAACAGTGTCTTTCTCATCAAGCGAGCCAAGTACTAACTTTGCTGCTTCAACCACAAACTTCATCTTATCGCCTACCTGCATAGAACCAGAACGGTCTATTACCAAACATAGATTGATAGGACTTCTGACACTATTTTCCTGATAAGTGGCTTGTAATTCTAATAAACCATAAAAAGAATCTTTGTTTTTAGGTAAACTTTGTAAGTCAAATTGCAAAGACGTATTCAAATCTTTTACAAAATCAAATATAGGAACTATTTCTGATATGCAAGTATCTGGCCATGTCAGACCTTTATATACACCATCTATTGTTATTTTAATTGAACTGGTTTTCTTTCCTATTTTAAAATATTGTATCTGCTGTTTATCAACTAATTCAATAGGGATGTTGCTGCCGTCGGATAATGTTATTATAGCTTTTTTTAATCGATTGTTTTTAAACCAGACCTCTCCAACTTTATCATTATATTTTGTATAACCAGGTATAATGCCTATGTATTCGAGATTTTTTTTCTCTTTGAAATTCAGCATAATCCACTCTCCTATACCATCTCCTTTTGCACCCTCAGCCCAAGCTGTAAACATATCACCATCTACAACATTCTTATGAGAATAACGGTCTTTATGCTCAAGAATTGAAGATGATGATGTTTCCATAGCAAAACAATAACTTACTCCCAAAATAATCGTTACAAGAACACTAATACATAAAAATTTAATAAGTCTTTTCATTTTTATCCTCCTGGTATTTCTCAAATAATTCTTACCCACGTATCAGGGTTGACGAGTTCATATATTTTTTTAGCATATGCCGAATACATGGCTATACACCCGTAAGTCCCAGGGTAGTTTTTATAACCTATTTTTTCTAAATTAGCTGAAGCATGTATTTCTATACAACTTCCTGTTTTTCCTTCATTTTTGTCTTTCTTATTAGGATAATCCAATGCCATTACATAAACATTGCTCCCCCCATAAGAATTAGTCCATAATTTCTCATCCTGAGCAATTTCTATTTCCTTTTTTGTAATAAGGCGATCATTCGGATCATTTGAAACTTTACGCATACCATCAGGGAGAACTTTAACCCTTATTTTTGACAAGTCACCAAAAAATAATTCTGTATCTAAAACAGCATAAGTTTGTCCATCGATAACTTTACTGCTAACGCCACCCGGATTTTGTTTGTCAGAACCATTTCTGCTTAACATCCATTTTATTTTATAATCACCTACTGGTGTTTTGCGATCCCCTTCTTTGCTTTTACCAAGCCCTTTTTGTCCAATGGCCACATCAAAGACAAATTGAATTTCATCCTCTTTAATTACATAGAGTTTCCGAGTGGTCCCACTTACGATAAGACAATAACCATTTTCATCACGAGGTAAATCTTTAACATTTTGCAGCACTTTATTCTTTTCATCATTACTCAACAAGAATTCAACAATTCTATATCGTGACTTTACCTCAGTCGAAGAGTAGGCATTAAAATGCCACCACTCTATTGATATTTCGAAAAATCCAGCTTCAGTCATAACGGAACGTAATAATTGTCTATTTTTCACCTGTTTCTGTGTCAGTTCATTGTTTTTAAGATATTTTTCCTCATAGCGTGGTTGGGATAGCTCGCCGAAAAAATCAAAATCCGTCCCCATATCTAATGGTTTTCCGTTTTGATCAGCAATAGTTAAATCTACAGCAGCGCCATAATTATGTATAGAGCCTTTTTCCGGATTTGCGACGTATTTTTGTTTATTTGTATTTTTTACGATCTCCCACATTTTATATTGAATGTTTCGTGAGCGAAGACCATCATATACTAGTAAACTCAAGCCGGGGTGCCTTCTTTCCAAGATATTTTGAGCTTTAGAAAGTTTTTCGGCTGCTTCCTTTTGTAAATAGCATACTTGTAAATCTTCATAAACATCTTCGTTCAAAAAATTATCTTTTTTTGAGTACGCAAGATCAACTAATATATTATTGTTAATAGATTTAATATCGACTAAATTATCTAAATTATTTTGTACACTTTTAACAGTATTGATTATATTAGACTTGTTTGTTTGATTAGGGACATGCAATTCCTTCGTA
>JBHPKP010000083.1:0-2871 GCA_042566505.1 bacterium
ATTGGAAAAACAACAAGAACTGTTTCTAGAGGCACGATGACTGGTATTTTTGGTGTAAGTAATGATTGGCATGAGCTTGTTGTAGATTCAAGTGTTGATACATTAGAATTAAGGCCAGATTTTAATACACTTATTGAGGATGAGGATAATAAATATACTAGTCACAAACTAGAATTATCTAATATGTGGGCAGCTTCAGAGACTAAGTTTTTTGTAGAAACTTCTGACCTTGCAACAGTCAGAGAAGATATAACTCCAATTAAACTATTTCTACAATCAAGGCAAGAAAGTAAATTACTACGGATTATGCCTATGGAATGTAATCCGGACGAAAAATTATCTACAGAAAATGCTATAGGTGTATTAAGAAATACAGGAAAAAGTTCCCATTTTCTTTTCATCCGTCCAATTTCATGGGAACGGCAAATAAATGAGGATAAGATAAAGCGGGCTATAAAGGACCATTTGAGCAAACACACAATTCAAATTGTTGAACCAAAAGATGAGAAAGAGAGCAAAATAGAAGAAGTAGTTAATGTTGATTCAGTGTACAAAAAAACAAAGGAATTGCTAGAGAATAGTGGTAACGAAACGAAAATTAAATTACCTTTAGTTGCTTATAAGAAAAAGGGAACGTTTCAAATTGTAAGTTCACTTTTCAGGATGTTAATTGCAGTAACAAAATATTTACAATCCAATCCAAACAAAACTGTACAAATAATGACAAATCCAGGTGATGAGAATGTACAAAAAGTTTTTGAGCATGTTAACTATGCTTGGTTACCACCTCGACCACAGCAAAGAGAACGAGCCCCTTCACTTCTTAGCAATCTAAGAGCCACATTGAGGAAATCTACTTTGTTAAAACCTTTCATGTCAACCACATGGAATGACCTTTTTGAGGGGGAAGGAGATAATAAACGATTATCTTTAGAAAAAATACAAAAAAAACCAAATAATTGGACACTGAAAAGCTCTGATGATGAGACTGTTTTGATGATAGCAGCAAAGGAAGGGAATGAAGAGATTGCGAGAGCAGCACTTGAGAATAAGATGGATATAGATGCGCAGGATGCAATTGGCTATACGGCTTTACATACAGCAGCGTATTACGGACAGGTCGAAGTTGCAAGAATGCTGCTGTTACGAGAAGTTCCAAACCTTATTGCAAAAGAAGATGGTGATAATAATACAGCATTTGATATAGCGGTTTTTGAGAACAAACCTGTAATAGTGGAATTTTTATTAAAGCATAAGGTTGGCGGAAAAGATGCTGTTTCAATAGAAGAAAGAAAGCAAGCATTAAAAGATCTACAAGCAAAGAGAGAGAGCGAGGACCAGGACTTTTTGAAAGCGCAATATAATGAATTAATTCAATTACTTGAGAATTCAATTCCAAAAGATGAAGAAGATGACCACCTAATTCCAACAAAAGAAGAGTTAAACAATGTTGTAGACAGCATGTTTTCTATACAGGGATTAGATATTCCTGAGGATGGAATATCAGCAGATAGGAATGGATTATTTGAGTCTAGTATACATAAAATTCGTGTAGCATTCCTGAGGAAGTTTATCAAATGGTTTAAGCAAAATTCTTCTGAAAATTGGAATACGATTATTAAGAATGAGCAAGTGCGTAAGTATATAAGATATATTTTTAGTCTTAACAGGAAACCTGAAGATATAGAAAGGGTAGTGCTAAAAGTTAAAAGTGCCCTGTCAGGAGATAATAAAAATTTTGCTGAACAAATGGAGAATTTTTTTAAAAGTACATATTTTCATTGGTCGTTTACAAAACCAAATGCTTTAACGTTGGGAAGAGTAGTATCTGCAGAAAGTTTTTTCGGGAAATTCCTCTTGAATGCTTTTAAATTGGAAAAAATAGGAACAGAAGCTATAGAAATCACATCTAAACAACTCAATGACGCTATTAAGCTCATGCGTCCACCGGAAGCGGAAGCGCTCAGTGTGGATGAAATAAATGCTTTTGTTGATTCCATGCCTGCTGCAGATGGTTTAACCTTACCTGATACATTAACAAAAGCTAATATTAGTGAAAATTTATCAAATCTTAAAGTGGTGCTCTTGCGGCACTATATCAAGTTGTTTAAGCAAAATGAGCAGGGTGGCTGGAAAACAGTGATACAAAAACCAGTAGCGAGGAAGGCAGTTCAAACTATTTTTGATAAAGAAAAAACCCCACAGGAGATATTTGGAGCTGTAACAAAGTTGAATAATGCTACCGGAGACGAGCAAGACACAGCAACAATAAATGAGTTTATTCAAAATTTAACTAAATTTGATAAAGACATTCAGACGACAAGAGAATCAGATTATCTAATACAGCTAGAGTTTGGTTTTGATACGGATTTTTTTACAGAAACAAAAAAAGGTTTAGGTGTAAAAGTTGTAGAATCAGATCCAAGTGATACATATACACCTACCTTAGTTGATGCTGTAAATCTCAATGCAGCACTCACCAATATCCGAACAATTGTACCAGAACCAACCGCACCGGAACCAACTGCACCGCCAGTACCAGTTGTTAGTGGTGTAGATGAGGAAAAGTCTGTTATTCAACAAATAATGGCCATAATTAATAATGCTAAGATTAAGTATGACAAAAAAATAGAAAGAATCAAACCACTGATAGTTGAACTGAAAAGAAATGAAGAATCGCAGGAGTACAAGGACGCGGTTAGTGCGCTAAATTCAGAAATGGAAAAATCGTTTGCAACAGTTAAAAACTATGAAGTTGTCGCAGGACAGTTAATAAGTAATACAAAACAAGAGTGGATAAGAAATTTTTCGGCGTTAGAGAGTGATTATTTCACGGATTCCTCAAACATGCAAGCTGCTTATGAAGTTAAA
>JBHPKP010000084.1:0-2826 GCA_042566505.1 bacterium
TGGCGATAATCTCAAAGCATTCAAAATGTGGCGTATGCTTTTTGATCGAGGGCTTTTTACAACACCTGTTGTAAGTCCTGCGGTTCCTGAAAACCGCGCATTAATTCGTACAAGTTATATGGCAACACATAGTGACAAACAACTTGAGCAGGTTCTGGATATTTTCGAGGAAGTTGGGAAAGCTTTGGGTGTTATTAAGGGTAGTAAAACTAAACGAGAAAATCTGAAAGTTATGGACGAAGGTCTGAGAGTATGGATGAAAAGTCTCTGGAAATATAGATCTTGGAGATAGATAGATTTTTTACAATTATGTAAAGTACGTTATGTAAAACACGTAATTGAGGTGTTTTTATGTCCAAAAGGTATGTATTAAAAATAGGCAGTAGTCTTTTGACGAATGAAGATGGCGCACTTAATCGAGACTATTTAGAGTTTTTGGTTAAGCATATTTCAGATGCGCTTAAGAAAGGAACAGAGCTTTTGATTGTTACATCGGGTGCGATTGCAACCGGGATTGGTCGGTTGGGAATGCATTTTGAGCCAAAGAGTTTGCCCGAGAAACAAGCGCTTGCAGCAGTTGGGCAAGTGGTCTTGATGAATGAATACAAAACGATTTTTAATAAATATGATCACATTATTGCACAGATTCTTTTGACGAGAAATGATATTTCAAATCGAGAAGGCTACATAAATACGCGCAATACACTTCTTACACTTTTGAACAAAAACATAATCCCAATAATAAATGAAAATGATACTGTTTCAACTGAAGAAATAAAATTTGGTGATAATGACATGCTTTCTGCACTTGTTGCAAGTAAAGTGGAAGCTGACTATTTAGTTATACTTTCAGATGTGGAGGGTTTGTATACGGATAATCCGAAGAAGAATAAAGATGCGCAGCTTGTTAAGGAAGTTGAAAAAATTGACGATAAAATAATTGATTATGCAGGGACAAAGGGAAGTATGCGAGGCACAGGCGGCATGATAACAAAACTCAATGCTGCAAAGCTTGCAACCGGTAATGGTGTTGAAGTGATTATTGCAAATGGTTCTAATAAAGAAATTTTAAGCAAAATATTTTCTGACGATAATATTGGAACAAAATTTTTAGCAGACAAACATACAAGATCAAGTAAACAAAAATGGCTTGCTTCATGTGCACATTTGAAAGGCGAAGTTTGGATTGACGATGGAGCGAAGGATGCAATGCTCAATAAAGGCAAAAGTTTACTGCCGGTGGGTATAAAAAAAGTCACAGGAAATTTTGAGATTGGAGATGCTGTCTGTATTTTAGATTCAGATGGAAAAAAGATTGCGCAAGGGATTGTGCTGTATAGTTCAAAAGAAATACAAATGATTCAAGGTAAATCCAGTGGTCAGATTGAGGAAATTTTGGGGCATAAAGATTACGATGAAGTTGTGCATAGAGATAATATGGTAGTACTTACCTGAAAACCTTCCAATGCTAAATTTGGAGTATACTCCAAAAAAATGTATCTTTTATTAGAGTCTACTCCAAATTGCAGGAAATAATATGATACCGTTATATTTATTTGGATTTTTATATTAATCTTTGATGAATAAACAAATTACAAAACCAATCTTAGCTTTCTTAAGTTGTGCTTTTATACTACAGAGTGTAATTTTCCCTCAAAACAATCTTCTCAAAATCAAACAAAATAATTGCTTGGCAGTTGATACCTGTATCAATGATATCCAAAAGAGTCCTCTTTCTGACCATTCTTATATTTTAGAGTTCAATAAAAAAACAAAAGTTTATATTGATAAAAAGGGGAATCTGTATGCTTTTGATAAAGATAAAAACGATGTGTGGCAAATAAGGTATGAAAAATCCGACCAACCAATAGATAAAGAATTATTTCAAAAAATCAAAACTTATATTTTAGGTGAAATCAAAACTTGGAAACAAACAAAAATTACAGGATTAAAAGGTATGCTATTGCGTACCGCGGCAGAGCTTTTGCTTGAGCCTTCGAGTATAGCGTATTTTTTGGATAATGGAAGGCACATAAATATTTTCAATGAACAAAAACAAAAACAAAAACATGCTTCGGTGTATCATAGGAGCGCAAAAAATCCGGCAATCAAAGGGAAAGGAACTGGAAAAGGAGTAGCAGGTGAGGTTGTAAAAAATCCAAATAATATGGGAAACACAGGACAAGGCAATGAGGCTCATTTGGGTTTATATCCGAATATTGTGACACATAAACTAAATAGCAGAGTCAATAACACAACGCACTTAAAAGTGGAGAGCCCAACTATAGAAGGAAAAGAGCAGGTAAAAAAGATAGTAGGTGGTAAAAGACAACCACTGGAAACAAATTTTGTTGAGGAAACAGGTGATGGTTTGCTGTACGATTTGGGACTTGAATATAGATTGAAGCTTTGTCAGAAGGTGAAGGAAAAGTTTGATGAAGACAGTGTAGGTATGCAATCCAAATATATTGCAGTTAACGTTGCCAATGATTATCCAAATGTTATGGTACATATCGATTTAAAGCAAATCTTAACAGACTATAGTTTTAAAGTTTTAAAGTATAAAGGTTCAAATATTCTAAAGGCTAGTTCCGGAACTAAAAAGAGTTTTACAGTATTTCTGATGAGTTATTACACAGGTATTGTTAATTATATGGCTCAGAAAAAAGATTTCAAAATTACTATGACAGAAAGATCTAGTTTTGGTTTTTTTTCACCAACGATTGCAGAAACTTGCGAGTCTTTTCGTATAAATTTTGGCATAGTTCATCCGGATTATATTGATGTGCATGTTGAGGCATTAAGATATTTGAATGATAGTTTAAA
>JBHPKP010000085.1:0-2742 GCA_042566505.1 bacterium
ACCCGAACCATAAAATTTTAAGCCATTGTGTTTGTTTGGATTGTATGGATTTGGTTTTGTGAGTACGCAGTTTGCTTCTATCTTTACATTAATAGTCACTGTTCCTCCGTTTGATTCGATAGTTATTATGCCGGTATAATGTCCGTCGGTTTCGAGTGAATTAATTGTTACATCTACAATTTGATTATTACTTGTAAAACTGGCAGGCGATAATTTTATCCAGCTTTTGTCTGCTGTGATATTACCGCTTAATGTTCCATTATTAGTGTTTGTAATTGTGAATCTTAAAGTTTTCGTATCACCTTTTTTAATTGTACCATAATCAAGCAGTTCAGTATCAACACTAATGATTGGCTGTTCGGCTGTAAAGTTTTGGTTTGTTTGGTCTGCACTTAACTGTGTATATGTCCTATTTGAAGGAGAAAAACTACAATCACCATTTGTGCAACTTATTACATAGTCATCTTTTATAAGTTCAGTAAACTCATAATAACCTTTACTGTCGGTAATACACTGATTATTCGATTTTGTTTGTGTTTGGTTTGAGGAACTAATTATATTTATTGTAACTGTTGAACCTACGATGCTATTTCCTTGATAATCTTTTACGTATCCACTAATTGTATAAGTTTCTAATGATGCAATGAAGTTTTGGTCGGTTTGATCACTTTTCAACTGAACATAAGTTTTATTTACTGGACTAAATGAATAATGTTCAAGTGAAGGAGTCGTTGTGTAGTCACCTTTTACTAAACCTGTAAACTCATAATAACCGTTGATATCTGTCAAACAGGTTGAACTTGCTGTACCTGATAATGTGACAGTGGAGCCAAAAATAGCACTATTACTAGTGTCTTTTACATATCCGCATATTGTATAAGTATGTATAGTTCCCACAAAATTTTGATTTACTTGGTTACTGGCTAGTTGAGTATAACTCTTGTTTAGAGGCGTAAAACTGTAATCGTTATGAAAAGGAGTTGTCACATAATCGCCCTTTACTAAGCCTGTAAATTCGTAATAACCGTTTGTATCTGTTAATACTGTTGCACTTGTACCTCCTGATAATGTTACTGTTGAGCCAGATATTGCAGTAGCACTTGCGTCTTTTACGTATCCACTGATTGTGTATGTATGTACTGCCCCTACAAAATTTTGGTTTGTTTGATTACTAGCAAGTTGAGTATAACTCTTGTTTATTGGGTTAAAGCTATAATCTTCATGTACAGGAGTAATTGTATAATCAGCTTTTAGTAATCCTATAAATTCATAATAACCGTTTGTATCTGTTAATACTGTTGCACTTGTACCTCCTGATAATGTTACTGTTGAGCCAGATATTGCAAGATTGTTTCCATCTTGTATGTATCCACTTATTATATAAACATGTTCGTTCGCAACGAAATTCTGGCTTGTTTGATTACTATCTAACTGAGTATAGTTTTTATTTACTGGAGTGAATCCGTAATTTTCATGTAAGGGAGTAACTGCATAGTCACCTTTAACTAAACCTGTAAATTCGTAATAACCATTACTGTCTGTCAAACAGGTTGAACTTGCTGTACCTGATAATGTTACACTTGAACCAAAAATAGTACTATTACTAGTGTCTTTTACATATCCGCATATTGTATAAGTGTGTGTTGT
This sequence comes from bacterium, assembly GCA_042566505.1. Lineage (GTDB taxonomy): Bacteria > RUG730 > RUG730 > JBDRED01 > JBHPKP01 > JBHPKP01. The sequence goes on from JBHPKP010000085.1 coordinate 1,648, forward strand.
ACCTGCAAAATCCTGATTTATTTGATCACTGGTAAGTTGAGTGTAACTTTTGTTTAGCGGGTTAAAACTGTAATCTTCATGCACAGATGTTATAGCATAATCGGCTTTTATTAAGCCTGTAAATTCATAATAACCACTGCTATCGGTTATACATGTCGCACTCGCTCCGTCTGATAGTGTTACTGTTGAACCAATTATTGCAACATTGCTCCCATCTTTCACATATCCACTTATTGTGTACATATTTTCAGTTGCTATAAAATTCTGATTTATTTGATTAATGTTTAATTGATTATAGTTTTTGTTTGGCGGTGTGAATCCATAATTTTCTTTTAAAGACGTTATTGTATAATCCCCTTTAACTAATCCTGTAAATTCGTAATAACCATTACTATCGGTTATACATGTTGAAATAGCTCCTCCTGATAATGTGACAGTGGAGCCAACTATAGCAACATCGCTCCCATCTTTTATATATCCGCTTATTGTATATGTATGAGGTGTGCCTGCAAAATTTTGATTTACATGGTCACTAGTAAGTTGAGTATAACTTTTATTTAGAGGGCTAAAGCTGTAATCTTCATGAAAAGGAGTTATAGTATAATCATCTTTTAGTAAACCAGTAAATTCATAATAACCGTTAGTATCTGTGATACATGTAGCGCTTACTCCTCCTGACAATGTTATTGTAGAACTGACTATTGCAATATTGCTTGTATCTTTTATGTATCCACTTATGATATAAGTTTTTTCTGTGCCTATAAAATTTTGATCAGATTGATTACTGTTTAATTGATTATAGCTTTGATTTGAAGGAGCAAATGTATAATCCTCATGCGAAGCAGTGGTAATATAGTTAGCTTTTAATAATCCAGTAAATTCATAATAACCATTCGTATCTGTTAACACTGTTGCAGTAGCGCCGCCTGACAATGTTACTGTTGAACCAACTATTGCAGTATTGCTTCCATCTTTTATGTATCCGCTTATCGTATATGTATGAGCTGTGCCTGCAAAATTTTGATTTGCATGGTCGCTAGCAAGTTGAGTGTAAGTTTTATTTAAAGGTGTAAAACTATAATCTTCATGAAAAGG
>JBHPKP010000086.1:0-2691 GCA_042566505.1 bacterium
TTTTAAACTCTTGTGAAAGCGGCGCTTTCTTTTCCCAACGTGCAAGTTCAGTTCCTGCTTTTTCTATTATTGTAGTCGGAACATCAGTTGCATTTAGCATTGCAGCTTCTGTTAAACCATCGGGTGTATCTAGATCGTAAAAGTATAACTCTACCTCGTCTTTTTTTTCCCAACGAGACAAGAAAACATCAAATTTTTCTTTAACATTTTTGCAAAGTTCACAATCTTGTTTGCCAAATATTTTAATTGTGGTCATAGTATCCTCCAAAAATTATTTTATATTTACACTTTTAATGTGCTTAATAAATTCTTCGATCTCATCAAAATGATCATACACTGACAAAAATCTGATATATGCAATTTTATCCAATTTTTTTAAACGTTTCAAAACCTGTTTACCTATTTGAGAAGTTTTTATTTCTTTTGGATCGCTTTGAAATTCTTGCTCTATTAGAGCAACCATCTTCTCTATATCTTCAACTGTTACAGGTGTTTTTCTGCATGCTGTAATTATTCCAGTACGTAATTTATTTCTATCAAAAAACTCTTTAGAACCGTCTCTTTTGATAACTGTTATAGGCATGGTTTCAAGACGTTCATAAGTGGTATACCGTTTATTGCAATTCGTACATTCTCTGCGTCTTCTAATTGATACTTCTTCATCAACCGGTCGAGAATCAATAACAAAATCGTTTTTTGAATTACAATACGGACACTTCATCTAATCATCTCATTTTTTGTTTTTTGTTTAGAAAACAACACTGTTTTCCAAGGTAATAAAAATAGTAGTAATTTGATTTAGCCTTATGAACCAATCAAAATTCGGAGTGAAAGTCTAAAAAGATTTAAACAACAAAAAGCACAATATCTTGTGGTAGATGCGATATTAACACACAACCTATGGTATGTCAAGCGATAATTAAAAATGGTTATTTTTTAATGATTTGTAAGGATAACTGATGTTATTTTTTTATAATTTCAGTATTTTTTAAGAAGGTTTTTTTCTTATTTGAATAATTTAAACTATAGTGCAATCCACGTGATTCTTTTCGTTTCTGTGCACTCTTAATAATTAAGTCTGCAATTGTTACAAGGTTGCGCAACTCGATAAGAGGCTCTGTTACAGTGAAGTTCCAATAATATTCGTGCACTTCTTTTAGCAAAATACTTATCCTGCGTCTCGCGCGAGCCAATCGCTTATCCGATCGAACAATTCCAACATAATTCCACATAAGTCTACGAATTTCATGCCAATTATGGGTAATCATAATTTGTTCACTACTGTCAGTAGCAGTACCTGTACTCCATGGTTTAACTTTCCCGGTTTTTGTATTTGGCAGATTTTCTGTTATATATTTAGCTGCTTGTTTTGCAAAAAAAAGCGCCTCAAGCAGCGAATTACTTGCAAGACGGTTTGCGCCATGCAAACCTGTACATGCACACTCACCTATTGCAAAAAGATTGTCTATATTTGTACGACCAATAATATCAGTTTTTATCCCGCCGCATATATAGTGCGCTGCAGGAACAACCGGTAACATCTGCTTTGTCATGTCCAGACCTAATTCGAAACATCTTTTAAAAATATTCGGGAATCTGTTTTTTATAAAGGTTGGGGTTTTGTGCGTAATATCTAAATACACACACTCACTACCGGTTTTTTTCATCTCATGATCAATTGCACGCGCAACAATATCACGAGGAGCAAGTGAACCAAGCTTATGATATTTTCGCATGAAATCCGTTCCATCTTTTAGCCGAAGCATCCCGCCTTCACCTCGAACAGCTTCTGAAATTAAAAATGATTTTTCAGTTGGATGATACAAACATGTTGGATGAAACTGCATGAATTCCATATTGCTGATCACAGCACCTGATCGATATGCCATTGCAATACCATCGCCTGTTGCAATGTCAGGATTAGTTGTATAAATGTATGCTTTTCCTGCACCGCCTGTGGCAAGCACAACTTGATTTGCTCGAAAGGCAACAACCTTTTGTTTTTGCTCATTTAAAGCATACAATCCAAAACATTTCTTTTTTTTACCGGAACCAGCTGTAATTAAATTTATTGCAATATGATTTTCATAAATTTTTATTTTTTTATTTGATCTTACTTTTTTTGCAAGTTTATCTTCTATTTCTCTTCCTGTTATATCATCCTTGTGATACACACGTCTTTTGGAGTGGCCTCCTTCTTTTGTTAGATCATATAAATTGTAATCCTTTGAGTATCTGGTAAATTCCACACCCCAAGAAAGAAGATCACTAATCATTTCAGGTCCTGATTTTACGACTTTCTCAACGATCTCTTCATCACAAAGACCATCGCCCGCACGTATTGTATCCTCAATATGATTAATGAATGAATCTTCGCTTGATGCAACGGACGCTATACCACCCTGCGCATAAAATGTATTGGATTCGGAAAGCTGTTTTTTTGTGATAATCGAAACATTGCATTTATTGGCAAGCCTCAAGGCTAAACTTAAGCCCGCAAGACCGGAACCAATTATTAATACTTGTGTGTCGTTAATTGTATCTTTCATAGGTAGTTATTATACAAAAACGTGAAATATTTCAAATATATTTCCAAACCGGTTTTCTGTTGACATCTAAAGGAATTTAAGTATAATTTACTTTTTAAACCTAGTACATAAGGAGTAAAAAGTGGTTATTGTAAAACTCAGA
>JBHPKP010000087.1:0-2671 GCA_042566505.1 bacterium
GGGGGGTGGGCATGTAGGGTGTCCAAAATTTTCGGTATAGTAAAGTTCCATTTCAACCCAATCATGAGAAAAAAGAATATTTTTTACATAGTTTTTGATGTAGAAATTTCTGTCTTTTATGTGCCCATTTTTAGTAGCTTTGACAAGCTCAGAAATTATTTTTTTCACGACTTTTGGTTCAAAAACTGAGCGACCCCTCGTTTTTTCGAGCCTTCCTCGCCCCCTCGGAGGTAGTGAATTTTTTGGCTCAAAAGAGCGACCTTTTGAAGTTTCGAGTCCTTCCCGAGCCCCTCGTTTTTCATTCCTATTTTCTGTTTCATGGTTCAGTCTAAACACCAAATTTTCTATAAATTGATTATCTTTTGAGATTCGTGTCAGATTCTCTATTATCAGTTTTTCGACACTCTTAGCATTGACTTGTTTGAGGCTGCAGCTATCCCAAGTTTTCTTATAGGTTGAAGTACATCGATAGTAATAATATCGTTTCATTTTTCCTTTCTTGTAGTTGTTGACGAAGGACGGCGTGAGCTGTTTGCCGCAAGCTGTGCAAGTCATCAATCCTGCAAACAGATGATTCTTATACATTTTAAACTTACAAGTTTTATCCTTATGAAGTTTTTGTGCAAGGTTGTAAAACTCTTCATTTATTATTGCTTCGTGGATTCCCTGATAAGTGTTATTAGCATAAACTATTTTGCCAGTATACAGAGGATTGCGAAGGATTTTAAAAATATTTGATTTACTAACCCATTTGCCACTACGACTTTTCATTCTTTTTTCTTTCAGGACTTCGAGCACTTTCGAGACAGACCTAGTTTCGATGTATGTTTCATAGATTTGTCTTATGGCTTTTGAGTCGTTCTCGTCGATTAGAAGTCTTTTAGTTGCCGCCTCTCGACGATAACCAAATGGAACAAAGCCTCCATTCCAAAGCCCCTGCTTTGCACGTTGTGTAAGTTTGTCGCGAGTTCTTTCGGCGATAAGTTCCCGCTCAAACTGTGCAAAAATTAACATAATATTACGTAGCAATCGCCCGGAAGGTGATAGAGTGTCAAATCTTTCCGTAATACTCAAGTACCCGACGTTGTACCTTTCAAATACCTCGACAAGATTGTAGAAATCCTTCGGACTTCGAGTTAACCTGTCGATTTTGTACGAGATGACCATATCTATTTCACCATAAGATATGTCTTCCATCATTTGTTGCAGAGCAGGACGATTGGTATTTGCTCCAGTATACCCACCGTCGGAATATACCTCATAGATTTCAAAACCCTCCTGACTCTTAATAAATGATTCGATTTTTTGCAGCTGCACCTCACACGAGTTGAATTCCTTCTCTGCTTGAGCGTCGGTTGACACCCTCGTGTAGACAGCACAAGCAGTTTTCTTTTTGTTGCGTTTGTTTATCATACGCACCTCCTTAAATTAAATTTGTACTATTATATTTGGTAATTTGCCTTTCGTCAATTTTAATACTGTCACTTTGTGAATAATTCCCTGTTTAGAATTTTGTGTGTAATGTGTTCGATATCTTCAGGAAATTATTCACAAAGTTCGGGTAGTTCCAAAGGTTTGCTATTAACATTAATGTTGATAATGACGGCTTATGAATAATTTCCCGTCCAAAGTTGAGTGAATATCACACACATTTGCTTCGGGAAATTATTCACAATCCTTGGATAACTCCCCGCGTGCACGTTTTCATTTTTATTTTGTTCTCATCATTGTTCGACTTGGTGCACGCTGGGGGACAAGGAGTTACCCACATTACCAACATTACTACTGCTAATTTTTATTTTTTTTAAGATTATCGTATAGAAAGGAACTATTTTTTATATGTATGATACATACGTCGAGGTACGTACCGCGAAATATTTTTTTTATAAGAAACCATGAATAAACTTTTTTATTTTTCAAAAGGTCTATGATAATTGCCTGTTCACCAGCTGACCAAAATTCATCATCAATGATTTTGAAAGATTTGAACAAAGTTAAGTCGAGAAAGAGGTACCATTTATATTTAGTAAATTGGTTATTATCAGAGTCTAAAGGAAAGAGTGTTTTGAGTTCTTCATCGGAAAACATAGTAAAACTACTCCTATATTATAGGTTTGCAATCGTTTCCTTCGACTACCTCGCAACGAACGGATTCAAAAGCAAGTACCAATTTTATATAATTTTAAAAATGTATGATTAATAAAGAATAAAGCCAGTATGATAATACTGTATCAAAATACAGTATAGGAGTCAATGTTTATGTATTTGAAAAATTTAGTTAAATTAAGGCAAAGAAAAAAATGGACACAAGAAAAATTGTGTGTTGAGTCTGAAGTTAAATATAACACGCTTATTAAAATTGAGAATGACAGAATAAAGGATCCAAGAATTAGTACAGTGATTAAATTGGCAAAAGCTCTAAATGTAAGTGTTGATGTTTTAATAGGAAGGGGTAAAGATAAATAATGTTGCAATTTATAAAGAATAATTGGGAATTTCTATCAGTTCTCATTGGTTTTATTATTGGCGTATGCAAATATTTTCACGTAAGAACAAAGGAACTGGCTTGGTTACGAACAAAATTTATTTTTGAACAGGCACGTTTATTTGATACCGATTTAGATATGGTTGAAGCTGTTCAAATTATTGAAGGCAGACACAAAGAAATTAA
>JBHPKP010000088.1:0-2601 GCA_042566505.1 bacterium
CAGGATCTTTTGTATACGGAATAAAAGGTAGAGTCGACTCTGTTGTTGTATGTAGATCAATTGGTTTGGAAAAGGTGAGATGTGGTCTAACTATTAGCGTTGGATTCTCCTTGGAATCTATATTATTTATTGCAATAATAAGGGTGTTATAAGGCTTAGTAAGAAATTTAAGCCATTTTGATGGAAGGATTTTTGTATACTCGATAAAAATAGATTGAAAATGTGTTCCAAATCGGGAGTTTGTATCACGAATATAGACTACTCCTTTCACATAGATAATTTCGAAATGTGGAGAGGAAATGAAATCAAATTTATTATTAAAAGACTCTCTGTTTATTGTATGAACTGGCTTCGATGGAGTAGAATTTAGATTTATTGTAGACCTGGTATGTACTAACAAGCTTCTTTGGTAGCAAGGCATAGATAATCTTGCTTCTTCATTATCTTTTAATGAAAAAATATTATTTCTTTGCTTCTCTTCTACACAAAGATACAGTGTATTAGAGTTTTTCACGAAAATATTTTTATCTATTTCAGGGCAGATAATTATTTTAGTGTTGTCAGTGATAGATTTTTGTTCTTTAGAACGAAGCTCTTTCACACGCTTATTAATCTGTGGCAGGCTGCTTATAATATCATTTAATGTCTTTACATCATAATATCTCAATATTAAGTAATTTAATAAAAAAGATGGGTCAAATGATACCTTTTTACAAATACTCTCTTTTTCATTTAGATATATACGTAATTTATTTATAAAATTAGGAATTTCTTCTGCAATTAATTCCATGGGTGTAGTAGGTTCTATTTGAGCAAAAAACTCAGTAATCATTGAAACAAAATCAAATTTTTTAGTTTTATTAACAATATTTTTAGTTTCATTAACAATATTCAATTCATCAAAAACCTTTTGAAATCTATTTTTTGTCTCAAGATTAAGATATTCAAAAAAATTGAAAGATAAAATAGAGAATGCAAACAAATAATGTATTGCCGTATTCCGAGCATTAAGTATGTTATTAATTTCTTCTTGTGGCATTTTGAATTCTGATACCAGCTTGAATAAAGCCATATTTGTATTATGCTTGAATAAAACTATATTTGTATTATAAGAGTACTTAATATTGCATGGCTTTATGTAGTCGGGTAAGTCAGTACTAGGAACTTGGGTTATAGTAAATTTAAAGAATTTTGATTTTAAAAGAGCTTGTTTGGCTGACTCAGGAGGAAAAAACACTTCTATATTTTGGGCACTATCCATGAATACAATATGTTTATTACGACTATTACCACCTAAACATACAGTTATTGGATAAATTGGCGATGACTCATCTTCTTTTTTAGGTTTTTTTAGTTTATTTATAATTAGAGGTAGAATCTCATCAGGTATATTAAAAAAAGGATACTGACTGTATAATATATACATGTTGTCGTTTATTCTGAAGCATTTATGTATTTTTTTTGAGCATTTAAAGAGTTTTTGAAATAGTTCTTGAAGGTTGGCAGCAGGCTCTGTAAAAGTATTATTTTCGAACCGGCCTACTGTATCTAATATATTTGTCAAAAGTTCAATAAAATCTTGTAGGGTTTTTTCATTTTTATTATCTGGATATGGTGTGTCATGAAATAGTGAAATAAACTGTAACCCAGTAGTTTCATATATTCTTTGCATAAGGATATCTAAGCGATAAAGGATAGGACGAAGATTACTAAAAATAAAAAAAGAAGTAGTATGGGGCAAATTAAGTTGTGAACTAGCACAATAGAGATATATGAGGTTTTGCACCATAGAAAATGATAGTTTCAAATTATCGATATTTTCTGTTAATAACAATAAGAATTTACAGAGCTTGTCTCTATCATTGCTTGTTCCCTGTGTGTTTTTTGTTGGATAAACTGACCGAGCTTCATCAGAGTCATAGTTATTAAAATTAGTTAGATGTTGTTGTTTTAACCATGTTAATATACTAAAATTATTTTTCGTTTTTAGCAAATAAGCAAGATCAGCTGAGATGTACAATATATTATCTATTATTATCAAATCTATTCTCGAGTTATCAGAATGCTTAGAATCATTTTGATAATATGGCAAATCGAATATTTTATAACTGCTAATTGAATAGTTAAGACTTGTCTCAATTTCTTTTAGTTCAATATTCGATAGCAGTTGGTCTGAATCTTCTGGATATGTAGTTAATTCTATTATTTTTACAAAAAATTCCTTTTCGGTTAGGTTATTTTCTTTATACTCGACTATTTTTCTACATATGTTATTGAACATAGTAAATCTTGGAATAGTAAGCTCCTTTTGGGTTTTCAGGAATGGTTCTATATAGTTACTTATTTGGTTAATTAATGTCTGAATGTTTGTTGAAGTTAACATTTCAAAGTTACCGGCGGTATTTGGAATAAGAATAGTAGGGTTAGAGTGTGATGCTGCTGGTGCCTCTGGCGAGGTTGCAGGATGTGCTGGCGGCTGTTTGTGTTCGGCATTTATCTCCGCCAGTATCTCATTTGTCAGATTGTTTATAGCCTTATTATTCTTCCCAAACTTATTGGTATCAATACTCTTTTCTATTTTCCTTAGCGTTATAACTGTCA
>JBHPKP010000089.1:0-2596 GCA_042566505.1 bacterium
AAAATCATTCTGTTACTGAAAATGCAAGGACTGAATTGTCAGACGGTTCTTCTTTCGGTAGTTTTTCAGATGATAGAAAGTTGCGTGCGTCGTGGGAAATTGGGGAAGTTTCTGAATCTGGTTCTCATTCTTCTGGTTCTTCATTTTTCAGGGGTAATAGAAATCACGGCTCTTTGGATGGTTCTTTTGAGTCTTCTGTTTTTGAGGGTAATGAAAATCAGTCGGCTGAATTTGAGGAAGTTTCTGACGGTAATTCTCATTCTTCTAGTTCTTCTTTTTCTAAGTTGAATAATCATCGCGTTCTTTCGAATGATGTTTTGGATTCTTCTAATGATTTGAATATTCAAAATGGAAAAGTAAATCAGAGTGTTCCTTTATCATCTCATTCTTTATCTAATAATAGTAATAAGGATTTGGATAATGGGAATGTTTCTAGTTGTGATTTAGATTCTGTTTCTGATGTTGTTTCTGTTGCTTCTGATTCTAATTTAGGCATAAAAAAATCAGAAGCCAAAGAGTTTAACTCTAAAGCTTCTGATCATGTATCTAACACACACTCAGCCCTAGCTGAGCAGAAATCTGTGTTCATAGAGACTCCCCGGGTAGGACTCGAACCTACAACCCTTCGGTTAACAGCCGAATGCTCTACCGATTGAGCTACCAGGGAATAAATTTTATTTGATTTTCAAAATATCCTGCATCTTTTTTGTCAAATGTTTATGATTATAGCTAAAAATAATTTGAAAATGAAGTTTTTTTTTAGTATCGACATTATGGTTATTTCAATATTACTTTTATGCTTTTTTAATTGCATTTTTCTAATAAACACCTGCACCTGCTGCATGACCCGTTGTCCATGCAATCTGCAAATTATATCCACCGGTTGGTCCATCAATATCAAGCACTTCTCCAGTAAAATAGAGGTTATCAATAAGTTTTGATTTCATTGTCTTCGGATCAATTTCCGAAAGCTTTATACCGCCCGAAGTAACCACCGCTTTTTCATAACCAATTGTACCGGTCACATTTACCTTAAAATGCTTTACTAGCTCAACTAATCGCATACGCTCATCTTTTGTAATGCTATTAACTTTTTTGTCAGGATCAATATGGCTCTGTTCAATTATTACAGGAATGAGTTTTTTAGGTAAAAGTTTACTTAAACTATTTTTAAATACTCTATTAATATTTTCTTTGAAATCACGTTGAATACGTTTATCGAGCATATCATCTGTAAGCGCAGGCTTAAAATCAATTGATAGTATATTCCCCTCTTTAACTTTTGTACTCATATCTAGAATAATCGGACCACTTATACCATTTGAAGTAAATAATGCCTCTCCAAATCTTTCTTCTATTTTTTTATTGTTAGCAAAAGCAGTAATTTGCACATTCTTTAGACTCAATCCCTCAAGCTGTTTTATCCATATCTCTTTCAATATAAGCGGGGTTAGTACAGGCTTAGTAGGAATAACTGTATGACCCATTTTCTTTGCCCACCGAAATCCATCGCCCTTTGACCCCGTAGACTTATATGAAAGTCCACCAGTTGCAATAATATATTTTTCTGCATTTACCTCATATCGATCTGTAATAATTTTTTGTACATGATTATTTACATGTTCTACTTTTGCAGCACATTCATTAAAAATAATTTTAACATTATTTTTCTTCAAAAAGCTTTCTAGTACTTTTACAACATCTACAGCTTTATCACTAACCGGAAATACGCGATTCCCCCTCTCAACTTTTGTCGCAAGTCCAAGTTCATTGAAAAACCCTATTGTCATTTCAACATCAAACTCATTAAACGATGAGTATAAAAATTTCCCATTTTTTCCAAACACATTAACTAAATCTTTTGATGTTAAAGCAGCATTTGTAATATTGCATCTGCCTTTTCCCGTAATCAAAAGTTTTTTGCCAAGTTTTTCATTCTGCTCGATAAGCACAACCTTTTTGCCATTTAATGCTGCATAACCCGCTGCAATCATACCACTTGCCCCGCCACCTATAACTGCTATATCATAATTTGCAATTCTCATATTTTTGACCTTTTTAATATTTTTAATGCTTCTTTTAAAAATATTTTATTCTTTGGATTTCTATTTTGTACTAATGCACGCTGCATCTTTCGTTGTTTGATTGAATTTGGGTTATACACTTTTTTATTTGTGAATGGATTCATGCCTGTATAATACATACAACTTGAGATTGTCATTGGAAGCGGTGTATAGTCTTGAATCTGTTCAGGTTGGATATTCACATTCTGACAATATTTTGCAAGTGCATATGCGTCATCTAAATTTGAACCCGGATGTGCACTTATAAAGTAATTTACAAGAAACTGCCGTTTATTGATTCTTTTATTTATACGATTGAATCTTTTCACAAACTCTTTATATATTTCTACATTTGGTTTATTCATAAGATGCAAAACTTTATTAGATACATGTTCAGGCGCAACCTTCATCTGACCCGAAATATGATTTTGTAAAACATATTCAAAATATTTATCCGAATATTCATCAACCAAAAGATCATACCTAAAACCACTATTTAAGAACATATGTTTTATTTTTTTTATATTTTTCAT
>JBHPKP010000009.1:0-37593 GCA_042566505.1 bacterium
AATCCAAAAAATAAACAGGCAATAAAACGATCAAAGAATTATTTGGATGAATTTAAATATGTGTCTAATTTATTTAGATTTATTTTTGGGTTTAATGATTGGCAGACGGACTTTAAATTTTATTCATTGAGAGAAGATGAAGAAAGTTATAAACTAGTTCTTATTGATAAAAATGAAGATAAGCGTAAGTCAAAAATAAATCTTTTGATAAGTAAAAAGTATCTTTTTCCGGTTGAAGTGCGGATTCAAAGTGATAGTTTTGATATTTTAGGAAAAATTTCTAATATTAAATTAAATAGAAAAATTAATGACAAAAAATTTAATTTTCAACCCAGTAAGGATATTGAAGTTTGGGATATGGAGGAATAATGAATTTAGGGGAACTTTTAAAAACGGCTCGTACAAAGAAAAATCTTACAGTTGAACAAGTTGCTGACAAAACTAGAGTTAGACATAGCTACATAAGAGCTTTTGAATCTGAAATTTTTGATGGTTTACCTGCAGATGTTTACAGTAAAGGTTTTTTGAAAATTTATGCAGAGTTTCTAGGATTAAATCAGGATGAAATGGTTGAGTTGTATATGAAACAGCGTTATCCTAAACCAAAAATGATGCAGCAGGTTCGGCAGGGTCCTGTGGATGTTGCAAAAACAATTGACGGTAAAATGATATTGAAAGAATTTCATAGACGTGCAAAAAGTAAATTTATGCTTTTATTTGGTTTGTTTGCAGTGTCTTTTTTAATATTTAGTATGGTGTTTCCTTCAAAATATCTCTCCTATTCAATGCCTGTTGCAAAAACTCCAAATTATAACGATGATATTTTAAGAATTAGAGTTTTTGCAAAACAGAATACATGGGTGAGAGTACGTTTGAATAATCAGATAGAATATCAAGGGATAATTAGAAAAGATAAGGCGAAATATTGGAAAGTTGAAGATAAGGATTTTAAATTAAAAACGGGTAATCCTCGAGGGATAGCTGTTTCAATAAATGGGCAATATGTGAATATTTTAAAAGGTCCGAAGGAGGATGCTAAAACTGTAAAAATCAATAAAAATAATTTAAGTGAATGGTTAAACTAGATGCTAAAAGTCAGTTTAATTACACTAGGCTGCAACAAGAATCAAGTTGATTCGGAATTCCTTGCGTATAGATTAGGGCAGAAGTACCAATTTACCCACGAATTAAAAGATGCTGATATAATAATTTTGAGTCCATGTGCATTTCTAAAATCCGCTCGCGAAGAAGCGCTTCAATATCTTCAAGAAGTTAATAAATACAAAAAAAATAAGTGTTCATGTATAGTAGTAATTGGTTGTTTTGCAGAATATATTGAAACATCAGATAATAAGGAATTGGATGATGCAGATTTGATTGTTGGTATTTCAAATTTGACTAAGCTTGTAGATATTATCGATAAATATTATAAAGACAAACAATGTCAAAAATATTGGATTGGAAATAAAAATATTATTAGTTTGTTTGACCCATACAAGCGTTTAATCCCGAATGAAGCATCATCATTTGTAAAGATTTCAGATGGATGCAGCAATAATTGCAGCTACTGTCTTATCCCCAAAATAAGGGGTCCTCTAAGAAGCCGCAAAATGTATGAGATTATTGAGGAGGTAAAGTACCTTGCTGGTTCAGGTGTGGAAGAAATAAATGTTTTGGGGCAAGATATTGGTTCTTACGAAGATGGCTCGCATGACCTTCTAACACTTCTTCTGGCTATAGAAAAAGTCTCAGGTATTAAGTGGATAAGATTATTGTATATGCATCCCAAGCATATTAATGGAAAGTTCGTCGAATATATTGCAAAGTCCGATAAAATTTGTAATTATATTGACCTGCCAATTCAACACGTGAATGACGGTATTTTAGAAAAAATGGGTAGAAAAACAACTAAACAAGAGATCATTGATATCTTAAATCTTTTGCGATCTAAAATTCCGGATATTATTATTCGAAGTACTTTTATTGTTGGGTTTCCAGGTGAGGGAGAGAAGGAGTTTGGAGAACTAAAAGATTTTATTCGAGAATTTACTTTGGATAGGGTTGGTTTTTTTCCGTTCTCATCAGAAGAAGGGACAGAGGCTCATTTACTTGAAGGCCAAGTGCCGGAGAATATTAAACAACGCAGATTAAGAGATATTAAAAAACTTCAGATAAAGATTGTACGTAAGCGAAATAAGCTTTTTATTGGGAAAGTATTAGAAGTCATTGTTGAGGAATTAGTAGATAATGAGCAAGGTATTTATAGTGGGCGGAGTTATATAATGGCTCCTGAAGTTGATGGGGATGTGATATTTAGTAGTAATGATGTTCTTGAATTAAATAAATTTACAAAAGTTATTATACATAAATGTGATGAAATAAATCTTTACGGAAAAGTCGTGGAAAAAGGATAACTATATGAATTATGTAAACAAAATTACCTTAAGTAGGATATTAATTATACCTATTTTTATTCTAGGAATTGATTTTGAGAGTGTGTCTTGGCGAATCATTGCGCTGATCAGTTTTGGATATGTGTCATTTTCTGATTGGTTAGATGGTTATCTTGCAAGAAAGCATAATATGGTAACGGATTTTGGTAAATTCATGGATCCTTTGGCTGATAAAATATTTATTTGTTCAGCTTTCATATCTTTTCTACAGATACCTGAGTTGAAAATTCCATCCTGGATGATAATAATAATTATTAGTAGAGAATTTATGATAACAGGTTTACGCACTATTGCAGTTTCAAAGGGTGTTGTTTTGCCTGCAACAAAATCTGGTAAATTTAAAACTACATCACAACTTATTGCTATTTTTATTATAGTAGCGTTGTTGCTTATTGAGTCATTAAAAACTGCAAACATAGTGAATTTAGATCATCGTTACTTTATACATTTACCTGTTGTTTGTATTGGGTTAGTGACTTTTTTTACATTTATATCAGGGTATCAATATTTATCTGAAAATTGGCATTTATTTATCGAGAAAAGTGAAATAAGCCATAATTCTTGACATTGAAAATCAAGTTTTGTAATATCAGAAATAAATTTTTTAGAAGGGAAAACAATGACAAAATTTAAGTTAGATTTAGAAGGTTTACGAAAATTAGGGTATGCAGTTATAGATATAAAAGGACATGACTATCAAGCGGAAAAAGACATATATAAGTTTATGATTGTGTCTGCTGATAAACATATTTATACAAAAAAAGTTAAAGAGTTCTTAAATCTAGATGTCGACGAGAAGATAGCACAAGATATGATGCAGGAAATCTATAGACATAAATGGATTGAGTCTCAAAAACAAAAACACGATATAGGATTAGAAAAAGCTGCAAAAGACTGGTATGAAAATCATTATAACCTCTGGAAAGAGGCAAAGGAGAACAAATGAATACAGTTATAATTGTTTGTGTAATAGCATTTACAATTTTTGCCTGTTTAGCTTTGGTTTATTTAATTATGACTTTATTGCAAGTGCAGCGTGCTGTTCGAGAAGTAGAACTAATTTTACGACATACAGATGAAAGGATCGAAAAAGTAGCACACATGATTGATACTTTATCAGCGCTTTTTGACAGATCAAAAAGTATTTTTTCTTTAATGTCTGGTAGTGCATTTAAAACAATTACAGCTTTTATAGGTTTTATAAAAGTTGCAAATAAAGTCCTTAAAATTTTCAGAGTGAAAAAATCCTCTGAAGGAGGTAAGAAATGAGCAGTAACAATGATAGTTCTTTTTCTGCTTTTGTTTTAGGTGGTTTGATTGGTGCAACACTTGGTATTTTATTTGCGCCTCGTAAGGGAGAAGAAACAAGAGAAATGGTTTCAAAGTTCATTGATGATTTGCATGATAAAAGTATAGATACAGCACAAAAAACTCGAGATAGAGCAAAAAAAATGTATGAAGAAGGTAGAGACATAGTACAGGATGAAAAGGATAGAATTAATTCTGTAATTGATGCTGGGAAGAAAGCTTTTTCAAAGCCAAAAGAAAAAAAATAAATTATTTCATTAATGCCGGGATAGCTCAGGTGGTAGAGCGAGGGTCTGAAAAACCCTGCGTCCCCAGTTCGAGTCTGGGTCCTGGCATTTTTTTTTATTTAATGATCATTGACTGATATCCCAAAAATATATGTAAGCCAACTTAATATAATACTAAAAACTAGTATTACCATGGAGCTAATATTTTTAATCCTCGACAAAGACTATGGGGACAAGCTTTTAATTCACCTGTATTAGCGAAGCGGGTGTAATTTTTAATTAATGACGGGGATGTAGCTCAGTTGGGAGAGCACAACGTTCGCAACGTTGGGGTCGCGAGTTCAACTCTCGCCATCTCCAAATGTTACAAATATTCAGGCGCTCGTAGCTCAGCTGGATAGAGCAACTGACTACGAATCAGTAGGTCGGGCGTTCGAATCGCCCCGAGCGCACGAACTTTGTTTGATTTAATTATTGGATATCATTATGAAAGAAGAAACTCATGAATATTTCATGAAGGAAGCTCTGAAAGAAGCATTAAAAGCTTATAAAAAGCAAGAAGTTCCAATAGGAGCAGTGCTTGTTTATAAAGATAAAATTATTGCTCGTTCTTTTAATCAAACAATAAAAAAAAATGATCCAACTGCCCATGCAGAAATTTTAGCTATACAAAAAGCTGCAAAGGTTTTAAAGAATTATAGGTTATTAGATACAACTTTGTATGTTACACTGGAACCTTGTGCTATGTGTGCAGGTGCAATAGTGTGGGCTAGAATTAAAAAGTTAGTTTATGCTACTGTTGATGAAAAGGCTGGTGCCAGCGGTTCTGTTTTTAATATAGTTAATAATAAAAAATTGAATCATAGAGTAAATGTTATTAAAGGGATATATGAGTACGATTGTAAACAGACATTACAAAAATTCTTTCAAGAAAGGAGATATTGATATGAATATACATAAAACTGCTTTAGTTAATCCTGATGCAGTTCTTGGTGAAGGAGTAGAAATAGGGGCCAATACGATTATTGGTGGAAAAGTGAATATTGGGACAGGTGTAAAAATAGGTGCAAATGTTGTTATTGATGCAGCTGTTGAGATTGGTGATAACTGTCAGATTTTTACAGGTGCTGTAATTGGTACAAATCCACAAGATTTAAAATTCAAGGGTGAAGATACAAAAGTTGTTATTGGAAAAAATACGGTTATCAGAGAATATGTAACAATTAATAAAGGCACAACATCAACTGGTGAGACACACATTGGTGAGCATTGTCTTTTGATGGCATATGTGCATGTTGCACATGACTGTGTGCTTGGGAATGAAGCAATTTTAGCAAATGCGGTTACCTTAGCCGGACACGTTGTTGTTGAAGATAAAGCAATTATTGGTGGCTTAACACCTGTGCATCAGTTTGTACGTATAGGCACAATGGCAATTGTTGGTGGTGGTTCACGTGTATCAAAGGATATTCCTCCATATTGTAAAGCTGCAGGAACACCAATTCGTATGTTTGGATTGAATACTGTTGGTCTGCAGAGAAATGATTTTCCACAAACTACACGCAATTCTTTAAAGAATGCTTATAAAACTGTTTTTCGTTCGAAATTAAATACTACTCAGGCTGTTAAACAGCTTGAAAAAAATACAGATATTTCGGATGAGGTTAAATATTTCATAACATTTATTAAAGAATCTGAACGAGGTATTTGTAAGGAGTAGTTGTTTGGAAAACAAACCTTTTGGACTTATTGCTGGCAATGGTCAGTTTCCACTCCTCTTTTTAAAAGAAGCTAACAAAAAAAACATTCCGTGTGTTGTGGTTGCATTAGAAGGTGAAGCTGACAAATCTATTGAGGAATTATCAAATAATGTTAATTGGGTAAATATTGGGCACCTTAATTCAATTATTGCAGTTTTTAAGTCAAATAAAATTGATCAAGCAGTTATGTGTGGACAGGTTGTTCATAGGAAAATATTTACTGAAGTTAAACTTGATTGGCGTGCAATTAAACTGTTGGCATCTCTAAAGGATAAAAAAACGGATACAATTTTAAATGCAGTTGCATATGATTTGGGCAGGGAAGGTGTCAAACTTATTTCTTCTACAATGTTATTAGAAAATTATCTACCTAAAAAAAATGATATTTTATCAAGTGAAAAACCTAACCAACAGGTTTTAGATGATATTGAATTTGGATATGAGATTGCAAAACAGATTGCAGGTCTTGATATTGGGCAAACGGTTGTTGTAAAAGATAAGGTTGTTGTAGCTGTTGAGTCTATCGAAGGAACAGATGCTTGTATTAAACGTGCATACAAATTGGCTGGTGATGGAATAGTAATTATAAAGGTTAATAAACCAAAGCAAGATCCGAGGTTTGATGTGCCTGTATTAGGAATTAACACATTTAATCTTTTAAAGGATGTGAAGGCTAAGGCAATTGCATTTGAGTCGGGTAAGACGCTGTTTTTTAATGTAGATGAGTCAGTTGAGATTGCAAATGAGAATAAAATTATTGTTTATGCAATATAGGCCAATAATTAAATTCCAAATCCTAACGTACAAATTCCAAACAGAATAAAATAAAAGAACTAAGATAGGGGATGCAAAATGAATATTGATGTGAAAAAAAAATTTATAGAGTCAAATGCACTTTTGAAAGGGCATTTTATGCTTTCAAGTGGATTGCATAGTGATACATACATGCAGTCAGCTTTGGTTCTAAAGAATCCGAAGACTGCTGAACAATTGGGAAATATGCTTTCTGAGAAAATTAAGGAAATAACAACGGATATTGATTTAGTTGTTGCGCCTGCTATGGGTGGATTGATTATTGGGCATGAGGTTGCACGAAGTTTGGGGAAGGATTTTGTATTTACAGAACGTGTTGATGGCAAAATGATTTTGCGACGAGGATTTCAAATTCAGTCAGGTGCTAAAGTAGTGATAATTGAAGATGTTTTTACGACGGGTAAATCAACTAAAGAAGTAATTGCGCTATTAGAAACTTTTGGAGCAGTTGTTCAATGTTGTGCATCACTTGTTGATCGAAGTAATGGATTAGATTTTGATGTGCCATATGTTTCTCTATTAAAGCTCGATATAAACAATTATAATCCTGATGAATGTTCTTTGTGTAAGGATGGTATTGATGTGCAAAAACCGGGAACAAGATTTATAAAAAAATAAGGAGAATACAGTGTTAACATACAAAAAAGCAGGTGTAGATATATCAAAAGGTGATAAACTAGTCGATAAAATTAAAATGCTTACTAAGCATGATAAGAAAAATAAATCATTTTTAGGCGGATTAGGCGGTTTTGGTGGAGCTTATGCACTCGGCAGCAAGTATAAGAATCCGGTTTTGGTTTCTGGAACTGATGGTGTTGGCACAAAATTAAAGTTAGCGTTTCTCCTAAATAAACATGATTCAATAGGCATTGATCTAGTGGCTATGTGTGTGAATGATATTATAACAATTGGGGCAAAGCCTTTATTTTTCCTCGATTATTTTGCAACCGGCAAACTTAGTTTAAAAAAGGGGCAGTCAATAATTAAAGGAATAGTTGACGGGACAAAGCAATCAGGGTGTGTGCTATTAGGCGGGGAGACTGCGGAAATGCCGGATTTTTATGAGAAAGGCGAATATGATTTGGCAGGTTTTGTGGTTGGAGTCATCGAAAAAAGTAAAATTATTGATGGTAAAAGTGTAAAGCCTGGCGATGTTGTAATTGGTCTTAAATCAAGTGGTATACATAGTAATGGTTATTCTTTGGTAAGAAAAGTTTTTAATGAAAAAGAATTGAAAAAATATGGTAAACAACTTATTGCTCCGACTAAGATTTATGTTAAAGACGTTCTGAAACTTACTGATAAGGGACTTGTGAAAGCATGCGCACATATTACAGGTGGTGGGCTTGAAGGGAATGTTGTTCGAGTGCTGAATAAGAAAATTGACGTAGTTATTAATAAAGAGTGTTGGAAGATTCCGGAAGTTTTCCAAATGATTCGGAAGAAGGGTAAGATAGCTGAAAAAGAAATGTTTAGGGTGTTTAACATGGGGATAGGTATGGTAATAGTTGTTTCGAAAAAAGATGTAGCAAAAGTTAACCGCACGATCAAAGATAGCATAGTTATTGGTGAAGTAATAAAAGGAAATGGAAAAGCTGTATTAAATTAGGAGGAGTAAAATGAAAACTTACAAAATTGGAGTTATGGGTGGAGATGGAACAGGACCTGAGGTTGTTAAAGAAGCACTTAAGGTTTTGGATGTTGTCCAAAACAAATTTGGTTTTAAAACTGAAAGAGTAGATTATGATTTTGGCGGAGATAGATATTTAAAAACAAGTGAAGTATTGCCGGATAGCGCGATAGGGGAATTCAAAAAGCAGGATGCGATTCTGCTCGGTGCAATCGGACATCCGGATGTAAAACCCGGTATTTTAGAGAAAGGGATTCTTTTGAGAACAAGGTTCGAATTGGATCAGTATATAAACTTAAGACCTGTAAAACTCTATCCAAATGTATGGTCTCCTGTTAAAGATAAGGAACCTGAAGATATAGATTTCGTTGTTGTACGCGAGAATACGGAAGGGTTGTATGCAGGTGCAGGTGGTTTCTTGAAAAGGGGAACACCGGACGAAGTAGCTGTTCAAGAATCAATTAATACACGAAAAGGTGTTGAAAGATGTCTTAGATTTGCATTTGAATATACAAAGAAACGAAATAAGAAAAATACACTGACTTTATGTGG
Organism: bacterium; assembly: GCA_042566505.1. Lineage (GTDB taxonomy): Bacteria > RUG730 > RUG730 > JBDRED01 > JBHPKP01 > JBHPKP01. The sequence goes on from JBHPKP010000009.1 coordinate 8,744, forward strand.
AAAAACAAATGTTTTAACATATGCGTTTGATTTGTGGGAACGCGTATTTAGTGAAGTTGGAAAAGAGTATTCGGGCATAAAAAAAGATTATGCGCATGTTGATGCAATATGTATGTGGATGATAAAGAATCCGGAATGGTTTGATGTGATTGTTACAGACAATATGTTTGGTGATATCATAACTGATCTTGCTGCTATGATTCAAGGCGGTATGGGTGTTGCAGCGGGTGGAAATATCAATCCTGAGGGTGTATCGATGTTTGAACCGATTGGTGGTTCTGCGCCAAAGTATACAGGCAAAAATGTGATTAATCCTGTTGCATCAATCGCATCTATGCAAATGATGTTAGAGTATCTTGGTGAAGAAAAAGCTTCAAAGCATGTTGAGAAAGCTATAATTGAAGTCATCCAAAAAATGCCAAGTATGGCAGCCGGTAAAATGGGTATGTCAACAACTGAAGTCGGAGATGCAGTAGCTTCATTGATTTAAAATAGTTCTAATAAAGGACTAAGAGGAATAAGGAAATATTTCTGTATTTTCCTCTTATTTTTAACAGATACAAAATAATCTTATACGATTTAAGCGACGCAGGAGCGCAGAAAAGATATCGTACATAAGAGGTCCAATAGTTGCATCAAACGCAGTTTGTTGCATCAAACGTAGTTTGTTCGGAGGAGTGGCCGAGTTGGTTGAAGGCGCCTGTCTCGAAAACAGGTAGGGGCGTAAGTCTCTCGGAGGTTCGAATCCTCTCTCCTCCGAAAAAATATTTGGGTGCTTTTTTGTTATCTGTATCAACAATCATTCGTTCATATAAACCAAATATTTCAAACACAAGATTTAATTATAAACCAAAAAGAAAAACGATTGTAATTAAGGCTTATTTTAGATAAAATATTGGCTTCTTTGATCTTAAAAACCTTTTAATTTCAAGGGTTTTGACATATAATTGATTTTTATTTGGTGTGAAATTTAGTTGTTTTGCATCAGGAGGATACAATGGGAGCTAGAAGGCAGTCAAGAGAGATCGCATTGCAAGTACTGTATGCCGTTGATGTTTGTAAAATAAATAAGGAAGAAGCTTGGGATAATTTTATTCGAAAGTATCAAGGTAATATAGAGAATAAGATTACTGATTTTTCGAAAATAATTGTTGATGGTGTTGTTGAAAATAAAAAACAGATAGATGAACAGATCGAAAAATATGCAAAAAACTGGGCAATTAGCAGAATGGCAGCTGTGGATCGAACAATTTTGCGTATGGCATCATATGAATTGATGGAACTTTTTGATATTCCAATAAATGTAATAATAAACGAAGCTGTTGAAATTGCAAAGGCATATAGTACAAATGATTCGGGAAAATTTGTGAATGGTATACTTGATAAGATTAAACAGGTTAGAGAATGAATATTCAAAAGCAAATAGAGGAATTGAGAGAGTATATAAAAAAGCTCAATTATGCATATTATGTTTTGAATGAATCTGAAGTTTCGGATAAAGAATATGATGAGCTTGTAAAGAAACTTGAAAAGCTTGAGCAAAAACATCCTGAGTTTGCAGAAAAAGATTCACCTACCCAAACAGTCGGCGCTCCTCTCCAAAAAGAATTCCCAACGATAAAACACAAAATTCCAATGCTTTCACTAACAAATACATATTCAGAAAGTGAGATATATGATTGGGAAAAACGTATACATAAAATGCTAGACTCAGAAGTTTTCGAGTATTTTGTTGATCCGAAGATCGATGGTTTGGGTGTGTCGCTTATTTATGAGAATGGTGTATTTGTTAGAGGGATTACACGTGGAGACGGGACGCAGGGGGAAGAAATTACCGCAAACTTAAGGACAATCAAATCTATACCGTCCAAGCTGGATGCGAAAGATGTTCCAAAAATATTGGAAGTGCGTGGTGAAGTTTTTATGTCAAAAAGTGTTTTTTTAGATTTGAATTTAGAGCGTAAGAAAAAGGGACTATCATTATTTGCAAATGCACGAAATGCAGCAGCCGGTTCTTTGAAACTTTTGGATCCGAATATTACAGCGAACCGAAATTTGGATATTTTTATTTATTCAGCGGGTTATGTTGAAGGTAAACTTAAATATGACAATCAGTGGGAGCTTCTGAATTGGTTCAAAGAACTAGGGTTTCATATCAATCGGAATATTCAAAAGTTTAAAAGTATAGATGAGGTTGTTAAATATTGTATCAGTTGGCATGAGAAACAGGATTCTTTGGACTATGGAATTGATGGGATGGTGATAAAGGTGAATTCATTTGATTTGCAAAAGAGATTAGGTGCAACTTTGAAATCTCCACGAGGCGCGATCGCATACAAGTTTCCGGCTAAACAGGCAACTACTCGTATTAATGACATTGTTGTGCAGGTTGGTAGAACGGGTGTTTTGACACCTGTGGCTATTTTGGAGCCTGTGAATTTGTCCGGTGTGACCATATCGCGTTCAACGCTTCATAATTTCGATGAGATTAAACGTTTAGATGTGAAAATTGGTGATCGTGTTGTTATAGAACGAAGTGGTGAAGTGATCCCAAAAATTATTAAAGTTGTTGAGAGTGTGCGAACCGGTAAAGAAAAAGAATTTGTTGTCCCGACAAAATGTCCTGTTTGTGATTCAAATGTTATAAAAGAAAAAGAAGATGTTGCATATAAATGCACGAACAGTTTAGGTTGTCCGTCACAACTTCTTAGGTCATTGGAACATTTTGCAAGTCGAAAAGCTATGGATATTGAGGGTTTGGGTACATCTATATTAAGACAACTAATTGATAGAGAAATGGTTTCCAATATTTTGGATATTTATAAACTCACAAGAGATGATTTTTTAGAGTTGGATCTTGTAGCTGAAAAAAAAGCTGACAATCTAATTGATGCTATAAAAAAAAGTAAAGATAAAGATTTGTCAAATTTTCTTTTTGGACTGGGAATTGGGCATGTTGGTGAAAAAGCTGCTCGAGTTTTGGCAGAAAAATATGGAAGCATGGAAAATCTTCAGAGCGCAAAACTTGATGATTTGAAGGCAATTCGAGATGTGGGTGATATCATTGCAGAAAGTGTTGGTGCGTTTTTTAAGCTTTCTGAAAACTTAGATATCGTTGATAAATTACATGAACTAAATATAAATACACAATCAAAAACAGAAAAGAAAAGTAATGATTTTGAAAATATGTCATTTGTGTTTACAGGTGAATTACAAAAGTTTACTCGAGATACTGCACAAAAAGAGATAATTGCTAGAGGTGGAAATGCGACTAGTTCAGTGTCTAAAAAAACAACGTATGTTGTGGTTGGTAAAAATCCCGGTTCAAAATATCAGAAGGCTGTTAAGTTGGGTGTGAAAATTTTGTCAGAAGATGAATTTGAGAAGATGCTATGAATGAAAAAAAGTTTTTGAAAAGAGTTGGAAGGTTTGTTAATCAGCATGAACTCATTAAAGCTGACGATACTGTAGCAGTTGGGGTTTCCGGCGGGAAAGATAGTTTTGCTCTTTTAAATGTGCTGCACAAAAGATTGGAACATTTGCCGATTGCTTATAAGATTGTTGCTGTACATATTGATTTTGGATTAAATCCAAATCAAACTGAAGCAATAAAGAAATTCTGTCAGGATACAAAGATTGAATGTATCATTGAAAAATATACCTTTCCGGATTCAGAAGGGGGCATGAACTGCTTTTGGTGTTCATGGAACAGACGAAAGGCTTTATTTAATTCTGTAGAAAAGTACAAAATTCGAAAACTTGCACTTGCGCATCATTTGGATGATTATATTGAAACAGTTTTTATGAATATGTTTTATCAGGCAAAGGTTGAATCTATTTTGCCAAAAACAATTTTCTTCGATGGAAAACTTGAAATGGTAAGGCCATTTTTAAATTTAACAACTACTGAAATAACAAAGTATGCTGACTATAAAAAATTTCCAATAGAAAATCATAAATGTCCATTTGGGATAGAAAGTAAACGTATGGAGTTTCGAAAACTTTTGGATACATTTGATAAACTCGATCCAACCGGACTATATAAATATAATATTTTTAATGCGGTGAATAAAGAAGTTGGTGAGCTAGCAAAGTAAATAAGTAAGTAAATTTTTTAGCCAGTCAGGAAAATATTAAATTTTTAGCATATGTGGAAAAAAAGAATCTTAGAATGTGGAGTAAAAAATGAAACTTACAAATGATAGAAAAAAGTTTAATGAAATTATAAATATGATTCATAAAGCTCGGTATAATGCTATCAAAAGCGTTAATGTTGAATTAATAAAATTATATTGGAATATTGGAGAGTATATCAGTCAAAAAATTAAATCTGCTGAATGGGGCGATGCTGTTGTTGCCCAATTAGCAGATTATATACAAACTAAGAATCCTGAATTTAAGGGATTTACACGTCGTGGATTATACAGAATGAAACAATTCTATGAAGCTTATTACAAAAGTTCAATTATGTCACCACTGGTGACACAATTGAGTTGGACACATAACTTATTGATTTTGTCAAAGACAAAAAATGAGGCCGAAAGAGAATTTTATATCCGATTATCAATAAAAGAAAAATATAGTAAAAGAGAGTTGGAGCGACAATTAGACAGCGGGTATTATGAAAGGGCAATGATTTCTAAAAGGAAACACATTACAGTTACACATAAATCTAAAAATATAACAGAACTTTTCAAAGATACGTATATTTTAGATTTTTTAAATTTGCCAGAAAGTTATAGTGAAAAAGCATTACAGAAGGCTATCGTTTCAAATTTAAAAAATTTTGTTTTAGAATTTGGAAAGGATTTTGCTTTTTTGGGACAAGAATATAGAATACAAGTAGGAAAAAATGATTACTTTATTGATTTACTTTTTTTTCATAGAGTACTTAGATGTTTGGTTATAATTGAACTTAAAATGACTGATTTTAAACCAGAATATTTAGGAAAAATGAATTTTTATCTGGAGTCTTTGGATAGGGATGTTAAAAAAGTAGATGAGAATCCAAGTGTAGGAATTATTTTGTGTAAATCCAAAGATGATGAAGTAGTTGAATATGCTATGAGTCGTAATCTTTCTCCAGCTATGGTAGCTGAATATAAAACTGAGTTAATTCCTAAAAAAATATTACAAAAGAAATTACATGAGTTGTTTTTGATAGAAGAAAAAGTAGATGACAAAGATTGAAATTTATCGTAGGAGAATTAAAGATGCTAGAATTTGATGTGACTGAAAAAATTCAAGAGCTCGAGAATGAACTTGCAACCATAAGGGGGCGTCTTTGATTTAGATGCTAAAAGTAAAAAGATCGAGGAGCTTGAACCAATAACTCTTGAAGCAGGATTTTGGGATGATCAAAGACATGCTCAAAAGGTTATGCAGGAAATAAATGAGCTTAAAGCTGATACACAAGTTTTTTCTGAATTTGCCAATGAAATTGAAAACATTAAAGAGTTATATGCTCTTGCAGAAAGTGAAAAAGATGTAAGTTTGATAAATGAAATAAAAAATGATTTGGAGCAGCTTGGGAAAAAAATTCACGATCTGTCATTTAGAGCAAAGCTCAGTGGTAAATTTGATAAAAGCAATGCAATTGTAACGCTCCATTCAGGTGCCGGCGGGACTGAAGCATGTGATTGGGTAGATATGATTTTTAGAATGTATAAACGTTGGGCAGAGACCAAAAAGTATCAGGTAGATATATTTGATATTTTACCGGGAGAAGAAGCGGGCATCAAAAGTGTGACTTTTATTGTGAAAGGAAGTTATGCATATGGATATTTGAAAGCTGAAATAGGGATTCATAGGCTTGTACGTATTTCACCGTTTGATTCCAATAAACGCAGGCATACCTCATTTGCATCATGTGATGTGATTCCGGAAATTAACGAAGATATTGATATAAAAATTGACGATAAAGACCTAAGGATCGATACTTATAGAGCAGGTGGTGCAGGGGGGCAGCATGTGAATAAGACTGAATCTGCTGTTAGAATTACACACTTGCTGACAAATATTGTTGTTCAATGTCAGAATGAACGTTCGCAGCACAAAAACAAAGCAACATGTATGAAAGTGCTTAAAGCAAAGTTATATGAGTATGAAGAAGAAAAGAAGCGGAAAGAAACGGAAAAGCATTATGACGATAAAGGTCAAATTACTTGGGGTAATCAGATTAGGTCATATGTGTTCTGCCCATATACTCTTGTAAAGGATCACAGAACTAATTTTGAGATTGGAAATGTTCAGTCAGTTATGGATGGAAATATCGACGGGTTTATTGATGCTTATTTGAGCCAAAAATAGTGGTAAAAAAGTTAAAAATAATTATAATATGTTTTTAATATTTTAATGATAAGCATAAATTATAGATTAGGAAATGAATATGCAAAAAGAATTGAAAATAGAATTAAAAAATAATATTCGAGAATTGAGTAAATTGGCAAAAATAATATCTGCTTTTGCTAAGGAATATTCATTAAATTCGAATATTGAATATGATGTAAACCTAGCTTTAGAAGAATTGATTGTAAACATAATTTCATATGCTTACAAGGACAATTTAGAGCATGTAATATTTGTTTCTTTATCAAAAGATGATCAAAATATTAATATAAATATTGAATATGATGGACGCGGTTTTAATCCATTTGATGTTAATTATTGTGCTCCAAACTTTCTTAGCTTGGATGAGATAGATGATATTAGTTTGGGGATAAACTTGGTTTATATATTGACTGATGCTCGTTTTTATGAAAGGAAAAATAATAAAAACATTTTAAGATTAAGGATAATCGATAAACCGGACAAAAAAATTCTTACATCAGTTATGGACGAAACAAGAATTTTCCCACCTTCCAAAGAATTTAGTAAAAGTGCACATGTTAAAAGTTTAGAAGAATATGAAAATCTATATCAAAAATCAATTTCGGATCCTGAAAAATATTGGGCTGAGAAAGCAGAGGAACTTTCTTGGTTTAAAAAGTGGGATAAAATTTTGGTGGAAGATTTTGCTGAAGGGAAGCATGAGTGGTTTGTAGGCGGCAAACTTAATGTTACTTACAATTGTCTTGATAGGCATCTTACTCCGGAGCGGAAAGATAAAGCAGCATTGATTTGGGAAGGCGATAATCCTAGTGATAAGAAAACTTTGACTTACCAGCAGCTTTTTCATGAAGTTTGCAGGTGTGCAAATTTATTGAAAAAATATGATGTTAAAAAAGGTGATAGAGTAACGATTTATTTACCGATGGTTACGGAACTTGCGATTTCAATGCTTGCTTGTGCTCGAATTGGAGCTGTACACAATATTGTTTTTGGTGGGTTTAGCGCAGAATCTCTTAAGGATAGAATGCTTGACTCAGGTTCTACTTTTCTTATCTGTTCGGACGGTTATTTTCGAGGTGGAAAACTTATAAAGAGTAAAGATAATGCTGACAAAGCATTATCAGAGCAGCCGGAAGTAAAAAATGTACTTGTAGTCAGAAGAGCAAATAATCAAGTAACTATGCAAAAGGATAGAGACATTTGGTGGGATGAAGAGATATCCAAAGATGATATAAAAGATATTTGCGAACCGGAAATAATGGATGCTGAAGATCCTTTGTTTATTTTGTATACAAGCGGAAGTACAGGTAAACCAAAAGGAGTTTTGCATACACAAGCAGGATATTTGGTATATGTTAATCAGACTTTTAAATATGTTTTTGATATAAAAGAAGACGATATTTATTGGTGTACTGCGGATATTGGCTGGATTACGGGTCATAGTTACATAATCTATGGACCTTTAAGTAATGGAGCAACCAGTTTTATGTTTGAAGGTGTGCCAAATTATCCTGAAAAAGATAGGTTTTGGGATATTGTTGAAAGGTATAAAGTTAGCATTTTTTATACTGCACCTACAGCTATTCGGGCTTTGATGAAAGAAGGAGATAAATGGCCAAATAAACATGATTTGAGTTCTTTGCGATTGCTTGGCACAGTTGGAGAAGCTATCAATCCGGAAGCTTGGATGTGGTATTATAATGTAATTGGAAGGACTAAATGCCCAATTGTAGACACTTGGTGGCAGACTGAGACAGGGGGTATTTTAATTACTTCTTTACCCGGGGCTGTTTCTGCTAAGCCGGGTTGTGCAGCTTTGCCTTTTTTTGGTATAGAACCTGTTGTTATGAAAGAAGATTGTAGCCAGTCGCCTGTGAATGAGGGTGGTTGGTTAATTATAAAGAAACCTTGGCCCGGCTTAATGCGTGGTGTTTATAATAATCCCGAAAGATTTAAAAAAACCTATTTTTCTCAATTTTATGGGGTATATACAGCAGGAGATGGTGCTCGTTCCGATAAAGATGGATATGTTTGGTTAATGGGGCGTATGGATGATATTATTAATGTTTCAGGTCATAGGTTAGGTACTGCTGAAGTTGAAAGCGCTTTAGTGTCTCATGATACTGTTGCTGAAGCAGCTGTTGTTGGTATTCCACACGAAATAAAAGGGCAAAGTATTTATGCTTTTGTAACATTAAAAAGTGGTATAGTAAAAAATAGTGCTTTACTTGCGGATTTAAAAAAACATGTTCGCTGCGAAATAGGACCTATTGCTGCTCCGGATAAAATTCAATTTGCGGATGCGCTGCCAAAAACTCGTAGTGGTAAAATTATGCGTCGAATATTAGTGAAAATTGCTAGTGGTGATATATCTAATTTAGGAGATACAACAACTTTAACAAATCCTGAAATACTGAAAGAGTTAGTTGAGGAGAGGTCTCAGAAAAAAGAGGGAATTAATGTTTAAAAAGTTATCAACTAAAATATCAATTTTTACTATTGTGTGTATTAGCATAATTATTGTAATTTTCTCTATATATTTAGTAAATAACCGGACCAGGAATTTGCATGCCACAATACTACAAAAAGGAATTGCATCTGCTCATACCGGAAAAACCATGATGGAATTTATTTTAAAAAGTGTAGTGGATAATGGTATTTTTCCAGAAGAAGAACTTTTTAAGCAAACCTTGGTGCCGGTTTCTTTGTCGGATGAAGTAATAAAAAAGTATAAAGATATTTCAATTGATGATTTAAAGAAAATTCAAAAATTTAACTATAAAAATAAATTTGATTCTTATTTAGATAAAACAATCATAAAAGTTCAGGAAGAATTTCTTAATGATCCACAGGTAGTGTTTGCTGTTTTAGTAGATAACCAAGGCTATCTACCGACACACAATGTTAAGTATTCGAAATCTTTGACAGGTGATTTTATATTCGATCGTGATAATAATAGAACAAAAAGAATTTTTAATGATCCGGTAGGAATAAAAGCAGCACAAAATGATGCGGAAGCATTTTTGAAACAAGTATATAAGAGAGATACAGGTGAGGTTATGTGGGATATTTCAGCACCTGTATTTTTAAATGGTAAAAAATGGGGAGCGTTTAGAATTGGTTTTTCGATGCAAAAAACATATAAGCAAATTCATGCTTTAAGACTAAAGTTGATTCTTTTCATGCTTGCTTTACTTTTAATCACAATTATTGTGATTAAAACCGTTACTTCGCATTTTATAAAACCACTTTCTAAATTACATGAAAGTGTTAATAAATTAGCGCAAGGTGATTTTGCAATAAAAACAGAAATTTCAACAAATGATGAGATAGGTGGAGTTGCAAAAGCATTTAATAAAATGGTTGATGAGATACAACAATATATTCAAAAACTTACAAAGACAACACAACAAAAAGAAAGAATAGAAAGTGAATTGGATATTGCGCACAATATTCAGCAAGACCTGATTCCAAAAATATTTCCACCGTTTCCTCACAGAGATGAATTTGATATTTTTGCATTTCTGAAACCTACCAAACAGGTGGGTGGTGATTTTTATGATTTCTTTTTTATAGATGATAATAATATATGTCTTGTTGTTGGAGATGTTTCAGACAAGGGAGTTCCAGCATCACTTTTCATGGCTGTTACAAAAACACTAATCAAAAGTACGGCAAAGGATTTAAAAAGTCCAAAAAAAATACTGGAAAAAGTGAATGGAGAATTATCTTTGAACAATGATTCATGTATGTTTGTTACTGTTTTCTTTGGTATTTTAGATATTCAAACAGGTGAGCTTGTTTATTCAAATGCAGGGCACAATCCACCTGTTATAATAAAGTCGGATAAGAGTGTTGGATTTCTTGAAATGAACAACAATACTGTTTTGGGTGTATTGCAGGGCGCTGTGTTCACTGAAGAACGTACGAGCTTATCAGTCAGGGATTGCATATTGATGTATACTGATGGTGTCACAGAGGCTGTTGATCATGAAGATGAATTGTATGATGAGGAACGTTTATTGAATTGCATAAAGGAAAAAGGCGTAGATTCTGCTAAAGATATTGTTCAAACAATTTATAAGGATGTCCAAAAGTTTAGTGAAAATGCTGACCAAGCAGATGATATAACAATAATGAGTGTGATATATAAAGGGACAAAAAAGTGATCAAAAATTTTGAAATACAAAATGATTTATCACAAATATCTGTATTGGCGAGTACTGTTGAAAGTTTTTTTAGTAAAAATAATATTATTGATGATATAATTTTAGATATAAATCTTGCACTTGAAGAATTAGTTGTAAATATAATATCATATGCATTTGATGATCAACATAAGCATTTGATTTATGTAAGTTTGAGGATTCACGAAGCAAAATACATAGAAATTATTATTAAAGATGCTGGTAAAGAATTTAACCCACTCGATATACAAGCTCCTGATCTTGATGCTTTGCTTGAGGATCGCGGGATTGGCGGATGCGGCATTCATTTAGTGAGAACATTAATGGATGAAGTTGAATATAAAAGAGAAGATGGAAATAATATTTCTACAATAAGAAAAAAAATAAATAATTAAGAGGAGGAATACAATGCAGCATAATAATGTAAATACAATTGTTTCAAAAGCAATGCAAGCTGCGGCTGTTTTTAGTCAGCTGGATCAAGAACATACGGATAAAATTGTGCGAGCTGTATATGAAGCCGCATTCAATAATCGTGTAAAATTGGCAAAAATGGCTCAAGAAGAAACAGGGATAGGTAAGTGGGAACATAAAACAATAAAAAATGTTTTGGCATCTCAGCTGGTATATGATGATATTAAAGATGAAAAAACAGTTGGAGTAATAAGTGACGATCAGGAAAAAGGGATAAAAGAAATTGCGCAGCCTTTGGGTCCGATATTTGCAGTAATACCTGTAACTAATCCTACATCAACAGTAATATTTAAAATTCTTATTTCACTTAAAACACGAAATCCAATAATTATTAGTCCGCACAGCAGATCATTGAAGTGTTCAATTGAAACTGCACGTATATGTTATGAAGCAGCTTTAAGAGTTGATGCGCCGGAACACTGCATACAATGGCTTGATGTTACTTCAAAAGAGTTGACTCAGGAATTTATGAGCCATAAAGATATATCACTTATACTGGCAACAGGTGGGGGCGGTCTTGTAAAAGCTGCATATAGTTCAGGTACACCTGCCATAGGTGTTGGAGCGGGTAATGTTCCGGTTTATATAGAGAAATCAGCTGATGTGCCATTTGCAGTTAAGGAGATAATTACGTCAAAGACATTTGATAATGGAACTGTTTGTGCCAGTGAACAAGCAATTGTAGTTGAGCATGAGCAAGCACAGCAAGTTAAAGATGAATTAAGAAAGCATGGTGCATATTTTTTGATACAAGATGAAATCGAGCAATTGGAAAAAGTATGTTTTGATAAAGAGAAAGGTGTGATGAATGCACAAGTTATTGGTCAGTCTGCAGAAGTTATAGCAAAAATGGCAAATATACCTGTTCCAAAGGATACAACTGTTTTAATAGCGCCATTAAAGACAGTTGGAGCGAGTTCTCCTCTTTCATTTGAAATACTTGCGCCGGTGCTTGCTTTTTATATAGCAGATGGATTCGATGATGCAGTCAAAATCTGCATAGATTTGAATTTCCATGGCGGGATTGGCCATACTGTAAGCTTGTATTCAAATGACGAGAATTGCATATTGGAATTTTCACAACTTATGAATGCAGGGCGTATATTAGTAAATATGCCGTCATCACAAGGAGCAGTTGGCGGAATATACAGCATGCTTAGACCGTCATTGACTTTAGGATGCGGCAGCGGTGGAAAAAACATTACAACGGATAATATAACTGCAAAAAATTTATTAAACGTGCAGCGTATTGCTTATAGACGTGTTAATGAACAATTAATGCAGTTTGATAAATCGTTATACTTAGACGATAAAAATGATGTAAAAAGTATAGAAAAAGTTTTTTATAATAAATAATAACGGAGGGAAATTATGTTTAGAGCTGAAATTCAAGAAGGACATTTTCATTCAAATTTAACATTTTATTTTCAAGGGAGATTGGATACGGAAGCGTGTGCAAATGATGAAAAGAAAATTGATGAAAGAATTGCAGATGTTGTGATGCCAATTGTATTTGATCTAAAAGAAGCGGTGTATATATCCTCTGCTTTTTTGAGAATATGTATTAAAGTCGGTAAAAAAATTGGGAAGGAAAAATTTACGATTATAAATGTGTCTCCTCAGATACTGAAAGTTTTCAAAATCGCAGGGTTCGATAATATTTTTACAATTAAATAAAAAAGGAACTAAATACAATGATGAGAAAAACAATAATTATTATTAATGTATGTATTTTGTTGTTAACATTTGCTTTTGCAAACGACGCTAAGAAACAAAAAATTGATGTATATGGATTTATAAAACTTGATACAGCGATTGATGATTCATTAACTGATAATCCGGATGCGCCAAAATATGTTGTTAAACAGGTTTCGAAGTCTAATCAGCAGTTTACAATGACTGCAATGAATTCGCGTTTGGGAATTAATTATACCGGTTTGGAAAACGATAATCTAAAAGTTACAGGAAAATTTGAAATAGATTTTTTGGATTCTGCATCTGATAATTCTCAAAAACCTCGTATGAGACTTGCGTATATTAAAATAGCTGGTAATTCTTATGATGTAGTAGCAGGTCAAGCTTGGGATATTTTTTCACCATTAGGATCCAATACACTTATTACAGGCGCATGGCTGTGGTGCGGCGGGAATATTGCATTGAGGAGACCGCAGTTAAGATTGACTAAACACATTGATAAAAAGTGCATAGCTCAAGTGAGTGTAAATAGAAATATTGGGGTTGTTAATAATACTGTCAATAGTGGAGAGAACTCAAATATTCCGGTTATTGAAGGAAGGTTAGCTCATTCATTTAACAAAGTAAAAGTGGGATTATCAGGACTTTTTGGAAAAGAAGAATATGTTAGGGATAATGGCACTACATTTAAGGTAAATCAAGAGGGAGTTTCATTAGATGTAAGTATTTCATTATTAAAAGTTCTGGATTTGAAAAGCGAATTATTTTATGGTAAAAATCTTGATGCGTTTTTGGGAGGAGTACAGGGAATTAATATAGTTAAGGAAAAAGCTATTGATACGAATGGAGGTTGGCTGCAGCTTACATATAAACCAAGTTCAAAATATGAATGGAATATATGTTATGGTTTGGATGATCCTGATAATAATGACTTGAATAACAATAATATTAGCTTGAACAATGTTTCATTTTTTAATTTTTTATACTCTACGTCTTATGATGTAAAGTTTGGGTGTGAGTATTCTTATTTTAGAACACAGTATATAAATGCTGCGGAAGAGACAAACAATCGAATCACATTTTCAGTAATTTACTATTTATAAGGGAGGAATGGTGATTAAATTTGGTACATCCGGTTGGAGAGCAATTATTGCAGATGAGTTTACATATCAAAATGTTGGAATTGTTAGTCAGGCAATCGCTGACTATTTGAACAAAACACGAATGAAATCAAAAGAAATTGTAGTTGGTTATGATACACGATTTATGTCATTTGATTTTGCAAAACATAGTTCACAGGTTTTAGCTGCTAATGGATTTGTTGCGCTTTTAAGTGATGAATCAGTTCCAACACCAACAATATCATATGAGATTATACGAAGAAAAGCGTGCGGTGGTATTAATATTACTGCATCGCATAATCCACCTGAATATAACGGTATAAAGTTTTCTCCTTCATGGGGTGGTCCTGCATTGCCTGAAACAACGAAAAAAATTGAATTAAATTGTAATATTATTTCGAAAAATTCAAAAAAAGTTAAAATTATAGATTTTGATGAAGCTGTAAAGAAAAAGAAGATCAAAGTTTTGTCATTCAAAAAAGCATACTTAAATAGACTTAGTCAGCTTGTTGATATGGAAGTAATCAAAAAATCAAAAATTAAAGTTGCAGTTGATGTAATGAATGGTGCAGGTATTGGTTATTTCAATGAACTGTTCGATAAATACAAGATTAATTATCAGCTTTTCAATACAAATAGAGACTGTATGTTTGGCGGACATCATCCTGAGCCAAATAAAGAGCATCTTTCAGAGATTGCAAATCTTGTCAAAAAAAAGAAATTTGATATTGGTATAGCAACAGATGGTGATGCAGATAGATTTGGAATTATAGATAAAGACGGATCATTTATTACGCCAAATGAAATTATTGCAGTGCTTTTAAATCATTTGGTAAAGACGAGAAAATGGAAAGGAATTTGTGCGCGAAGTGTTATGACTACTTCGCTTATAGATGCAGTTGCAAAAAAATGGAATGTTAAATTGAAAGAAACGCCGGTTGGTTTCAAGTATATTGGTGATATCTTAATTAATGAGCCATTTATTGTAGGCGGCGAGGAAAGCGGTGGACTGTCGATTCGTGGACATGTGCCTGAAAAAGACGGTCTTATTGCATGTCTTTTGGCAGTTGAAGTTATGGCCATCGAGAAAAAAAGTATTAAACAAATTTTGAAAGAGTTATATAAAGAAGTTGGTTACTATGAAACTGCTCGTGAAAACTTTAGGTTAAATAAAAAACAAATGCATGCTTTAAAAAAGCGACTAAAAGGTGAAAAACCTCAAACACTTGCAGGAAAAAAAGTTACAGAGGTTGTAACACTTGACGGTTATAAGTTTGTGCTTGAAAGTGGCGAATGGATTGGCATAAGACTTTCCGGAACAGAGCCTGTAGTGAGATGTTATGTTGATGCACATTCAAATGCAGGTATGAAAAAACTTTTGAATGCGGGAAAGAAATTAGTATTTGGAAAATAAAGGGAGTTTTTTGTGGATAAAAAAGTGTCGAATAAATCAGAGTTATATTTTTTTAAAATAATCCTTGATTTATTTAATAGTATTGTATATCATTTTCTCCATCGACCTACCGCGCCTCTGCTGAAAGGCATGCGAAATTCGGTGGGTCTTTGCTTTTTATGGGAGAAATTGTATGAAGTATGAAAAACTCCCTTTATCTTTTGAAGCCCAAGCCGAACTTCTTATCCAGCGAGGACTTATAGCTGATAAATCTCTTCTTGTTAATCGCTTAAAGAATGTTAACTACTATCGTTTAAGTGCTTATCTTTATCCTTATCGCCAAGATGTTGATAATTTTAAACCCGATACTGATTTGGAAAAAGTTTGGCGTCACTATACGTTTGATCGTCATTTACGTTTGATGACAATGGATGCAATTGAACGTGTAGAAATTTCTATTAGAACACAGCTTATATATAGTTTTGCTCATACTACTAATGCTTTTGGATATACGGATTCGAAGGCTTTGCCGCAATTAAATACAGAAAAATATGAGCGTTTGATCAATGAAATAAAGAAAGAAATCAGTCGTAGTCGTGAAACATTTGTGGAGCATTTTAAAAAGAAATATGGTGATGTGCATGATTTTTTGCCTCTTTGGATGGCTGGAGAAATTATTTCATTCGGATGTACGATGACAATCTATCGAGGTGTGGCAACTGATGTAAAAAAACAACTTGCTGGTTTTTATAATATTCCAGATGATGTTTTGAGATCATGGTTGAAAACTATAAATATGATTCGTAATATCTGTGCTCATCATGGGCGTTTGTGGAACAGGGAATTAGGCGTTAAACCTTTTGGCGTTAAACCTCGTATTCCAAGAAAAAATAAATATCCCGAATGGCATGAGCCGATTCCGATACCACAAAACAGAATTTTCAGTGTACTAACCATTTTGCGTTATTTACTGCAAATTATTGCTCCTCAAAGCAAATGGGAAAATCGATTATTCACCTTGTTTGATGAGTATAGTGAAATATCACGTTGGAATATGGGATTTCCTGATAATTGGAAGGAAAGTCTATTGTGGAAATAGTAAATAAAATTTTTAGGAGGAAGAATAATGACAGAAATTATTGACATTTGGGCGAGAGAGATTTTGGATTCAAGAGGGAATCCAACAGTAGAAGTAGAGGTTGCGTTAGAATGCGGCGCAATTGGACGTGCTGCAGTACCTTCGGGTGCTTCGACCGGAGACAATGAAGCAGTTGAGCTTCGTGATGGTGACAAAAAAAGATACCTTGGGAAAGGTGTAACAAAAGCTGTAAATAATGTGAATGATATTATTGCACCTGAAATTGTTGGGTTAGATGCCACTGAGCAGGTTTTAATCGATAAAGCTATGATAAGCATGGATGGAACAAACAATAAATCAAAGCTTGGCGCAAATGCAATTTTAGGCGTTTCACTTGCAGCTGCAAAAGCTGCTGCACAAGCTACAGGACTTCCTTTGTATTCATATATCGGTGGAACAAATGCAAAGTTATTGCCGCTTCCAATGATGAATATCATCAATGGTGGTGAGCATGCTGACAATAATGTCGACTTGCAAGAGTTTATGGTTATGCCGGTTGGTGCTGAATCTTTTAGGGAAGCTCTCAGAATGGGTGCAGAAGTATTTCATGCGCTAAAAAAAGTTCTAAAGGATAAGGGATACAATACAGCAGTTGGTGATGAAGGTGGTTTTGCACCAAATTTAGGTTCAAATGAAGAAGCGCTTGAAGTTATTATGGAAGCAATTACAGCTGCAGGTTTTAAACCGGGTGACGACATAATGATTGCACTTGATCCTGCGTCTAGCGAATTCTATAAAGATGGAAAATATGTCTTAGAAGGCGAACCAAAGGATAAAGTTAAAACTTCATCACAAATGATTGATTACTATGAGTATCTTATTGGAAAATATCCGATCATATCAATTGAAGACGGACTAAGTGAACATGATTGGGATGGTTGGAAAGAATTTACAGAAAGACTAGGCAGCAAAGTTCAGCTTGTAGGAGACGATCTTTTTGTAACAAATACTGAAATTTTATCAAAAGGTATTGAAAAGAATATCGGAAATTCAATACTAATAAAAGTAAACCAGATTGGGACACTTACAGAAACATTGGAAGCAATCGAGATGGCAAAAGAAGCAGGTTACACTGCAGTTATCTCACATAGATCA
The DNA here is from genome assembly GCA_042566505.1 of bacterium. Classification (GTDB taxonomy): domain Bacteria; phylum RUG730; class RUG730; order JBDRED01; family JBHPKP01; genus JBHPKP01. The sequence continues at coordinate 26,177 of JBHPKP010000009.1, forward strand.
GGTGAAACAGAAGACACAACAATTGCTGACATAGCAGTTGCTGTAAATGCAGGTCAGATAAAAACAGGGTCTGCATCGAGAACTGATAGAATTTGTAAGTACAATCAGCTTCTAAGAATCGAAGAAGAACTGGACGAAGCATCTGTATTCAAAGGTAAGAAGGTTTTTTATAATTTGTAGAATTAATCTTAATGTTGTAGAGACGCATTGCAATGCGTCTCTATAGGCATGAGAGAGGAATTGTTTGATGAAAAAAAATATTTTGGTAACTGGTGGAGCAGGATTTATTGGATCACATGTTGTTGATGGATACATTGATGCAGGACATAAGGTTACTGTAATTGATGATTTGTCGACTGGTAATAAACAGAATATCAATCCAAAAGCTGACTTTTTGAAAATGGATATTAGGAACAAGAAGGTTGAAGAACTTTTTCAAAAGAAGAAATTTGATGTTGTGAACCATCATGCAGCTCAGATTGATGTTCGAAAATCAGTATTAGATCCTATTCATGATGCAGAAATAAATATTTTAGGTTCATTGAATCTCATTGAAAATGCAAAAAAATATAATCTTAAGAAATTTATATTTATATCAAGTGGTGGTGTGATGTATGGTGAATGCTCAAAAGGTAAAAATGAAAATACAAAGTCTGAACCATTGTCACCTTATGGACTTTCGAAACTAAGTTTTGAACATTATGTTTCATATTATTCGAAACTATTCAAAATACCGTATGTGATTTTAAGATATGGTAATGTTTATGGTCCTCGCCAGAATCCAAAGGGTGAAGCCGGTGTTGTTGCAATATTTTCAAATCAAATGATTGCAAATGAGCAAACATACATATTTGGTGATGGGAAACAAAAACGTGATTATGTACATGTTGAAGATATAAAAAGATCAAATCTCAAGGCACTTACAAAATCAAAAAATGAAATATTTAATATTGGAACTGGCAAATCAGTAGATGTTAATGTTCTACATAAAAAGATGGCATCAATTTTTGAATATACAAAAAAGGTGATACATAAACATGCAAGACCAGGTGAATTACAAGCTTCGAGGCTAGATATATCAAAGGCTGCAAAAGGACTTGGGTGGAAACCACGACTCAATATGGATAAAGGTCTTAAACAGACAATTGATTATTATAAAAATAGGATGAAGAAATGAATAAAATAGAAAATATGAAGGTTGTAGAAAAGCCATGGGGACAAGAAACTTGGTTTGTACATAATGATAAATATTTAGGTAAATTAATTTCTATTAAAAAAGATACTAGACTTAGCAAGCAATATCATGAGCAAAAGCAGGAAACTTTTTACTCAATTAAAGGTAGATTTATTTTAGAGTTGAATGAGGAGCTGATTGAAGTTCACGAAAGACAAGCTATTACCATCATGCCAGGCGATGTTCATAGGGTAATCGCAAAATACTGTGATGTCGAACTTATCGAAATATCTACTCCCGAGTCTGAAGACATTGTACGCGTTGAAGATGATTTCGGACGATAAATAGGAAATTTGTAGTTTTACTTAAAGCTGAATTTTCTAAATCCTCTAATTTTAAATATATTTTATTTTTTCAAAAAAATAGTTTAGACAAACCCGACCACTTTTAATTTCACAAAAGTTTCGCAATTCTTTCATTAATACTACATAATACTATGTTATAATGCTTCGAAACCTTAAAAAATGTAATATTTAAACAGGGGGCATTATGACTTCATATTATTATTTAGAATTAATTTACATAGCATTGAAGAATGGAATTCATTTTTTTAAAACTATTCATGAAAATGATGAAACTTAAAAAAAGCAAGATTGGAATAGCGCATAAATTTTAAATCAGATAAACTACCAAAAAAAATATGAGGGTAGTATGAGCTCTAATCAGGAAACTTTGGATGATTATAAATCAAGACTTAATAATGTTTTAAACGAAGTCGGTATCCAGGAGATTAGAGAAGGAAAGTATGCAATCTTTTTACACAAAGGACCATATGAAAAATTAAATCAAACCTACAATGCAATTTTCACATCATGGTTACTAACAAGTGACTATAAACTACAAAATCTTCCTTGTTTTGAGCTATATTTGAATCGTGATCCGAGAAAAACAAAACCCGAAAATTTACGTACGGAAATTTATGTGCCTGTTATAAAAAAATGATTTTTAACTATTGGAGAAAACCTTCCTTAAAATAAATTTTTCCCGAAGACATTCTCACTGGTAAAAATATCCCCAAAATTATATACTATAAAAATAATTTGATTAGGGAGTTTTCTATGCGAGAATATAGTGTAAATATAATAGCAGTTGATAAAAAGAGTTATGATAATGGGTTTTCAAATGTTAGCTTGTCATTTGAATATGGTAAAATTTATTTTTTATTTGGACAATCAGGTAGTGGAAAAAGTTGTTTATTGAATATGATATTAGGCGAAGAAAAACCTGACAAAGGCGAGATATATGTATTTGGAAAAAATGTTCATGCAATTTCCAAACGTAAATTAGCGCTGCTCAGACAAGATGTTAGTTATATTTGGCAAGATATTAAACTTATCGAACATAAAACAGTGTTTGAAAATATTGCAATTCCATTAATAATTAAAAATGTACCACAGTTTGTTATCAAAGAAAAAGTAGATGAAGTTTTAAATGACACAGAGTTATTTCTGTATAAAGATAAATATCCAAGTGAATTGCCTCAGGGTGTTTGTCAGAAAATCGGAGTCATGCGCGCTTTGATTAAAAAACCGATGCTTTTAATTGCCGATGAGCCCATGACCTTTGGTGATGCGCAAACTGAATTAGAAATTTGGGAACTTATCAATAAATATATAACACAAAAAACTACTGTAATATTTTCAACAAGCCAAAAATATTTGATTGAGAAATTCAATGGAACCCTGATTAATTTAGATAATAGTGTACTCTCCGAAGTTGTAACACAGTAAAGAGGTAAAAAAATGAATTCTTTAAAACATGCTCTAAAAAATATTGTACGTTATTCATTTATATCAGTTGATAATATGTTGATAATTACTTTATCAATCATTTTTATTGCTAGCTATTTTATGATGATTACAAATGCAGAAAAAGTAATTAATAAAATCAAAAATAAGGTTGAGATAGTTGTGTTTCTCGAAGATGATTTGGGGCAAGAGTCTATAGCTAAACTTAGAAAACGGATTAATACTTTTCCAAATGTTAAACATATTTCTTATGTTGATAAAAAAGAAGCATTCAAAGAATTTATTAAAGATCCGATTGTTAGGGAACAAGTTGCGCTTATTAATGTCAATCCATTGCCATCTTCATTTAATATTAGGTTATATAACAATGATCTCAATGAGATTAATTCAGTTGTAGATGAATTGAATACAATGTCAGGTGTTGAGGATATTAAGTATGCAAGTACAAAATTAGAGAAATTGAATAAGTTTATTTTATATTTGTATGCAGCGGGAATAATTATTGGAGTAATGTTTTTTCTGATAATAAATATTTTAGTTAGATATATTGCAAAACTGAATGCAGTGCATAGAGTAAGAGAGATTTATGTTATGAAAATATTTGGTGCAACTAAGTTTTTCTTAGTGAAAATGTTTTTTTGGGAAGGTTTTATTACAGCTATTATTTCCATATCTTTAGGAATTGGAGTAATCTTTAGTTTATATAAATTTCTTAAGTCTCACGTATGGTGGGTAGAGTTCGTGCCTCATGATTACCTCATCTTAATTATCGTTATTGGGTTCGTATTAACAATTAACACAAAATTCATGGTTATGAAAAAATGTCTAAAAATATCTCGAAAATTTTATTAATTATTTGTGTATCTTTATTTGTTTTTGTTGTAAATATTTTGTCAGCGGATAAGCGAATAAAATATTATCAAGAGAATATAAAAGAGAATAAACAAGATCTTAAACAAATAGAGAAAAGTATTAGTGATAAAAAAGTAAAAATAAAAGAGTCAAAAAAAAGAAAAGAGAATATTTCAGATGAGTTGACATCAATTAATAAAAATATGAATAAGACAAAAAAGGAACTGACTCGCGTAAAGAACCAGTTGTTTGACGTTAACAAAAAGTATAATAATAATCTTATAGCACTAAAAGAGACAGAAGATAAGATGGAAACCTTAACAAAAGTTTTAAAGAATGGGGTTAGAGTTCTTTATAAAATGCAGGAAAGTGATAATGAACTTTATTGGATATATGCTTTTTTTGATAAAACAAGTTTTGTAGCAAAAGAAAAAAAACATTATCAGTTCAAGTCAATGTTGGATTACAATAAAATTGTATTTAATGAAGCATTGGGTCAAAAAAAATCAATTTTAAATATTCAGAATAACTTAAAAACAAGTAAATTGAGAGCTGAAAAGTTGCAGCATAAATTTAAGCGAAAAAAAATAGAATTAAGTACATCGAAAAAACGAAAAAATGAACTTTTGGAAAAAGAAAAAAAGAAGATTCAAGGATATGAAAAAGAATTGAAAGATTTAAATGAATCTGCAAGTGAGCTGCAAGAACTAATTGAGATGCTTTTTAGAAAGCAAAAAATAGTTAAAAGTTCAAAGAATGGGCATGAAATGCGCTTTTTGAAAATGGTAGATAAAAAAGGACCAATTAATTGGCCTGTCAATGGTCGGGTTCTAATTAAATTCGGCAAACAAAAGCATCCATATCTGGATACATACCATATTAGTAATGGAATTGAGATTTCAGTTGCTCGTGGAAGTGCTGTAAAAGTCGTAGAAAGTGGCAAGGTAGTTTATAGCGGCAAATTTAAACGGTATGGGAATATGGTTATTATGGATCATAGTGACGGACTTTTTAGTATATACGCAAATCTTGATAAGATAAATGTGAAAGAGGGGCAGAGCGTAATGAAGCAAAATGTGATTGCATATTCCGGTATTTCAGCATTCAATCAAAAGCAATCATTGTATTTCGAAGTACGGGTTGATGGTTTTCCGGTTGATCCGAGATTGTGGCTAAAGTGAAAATTAGAATACAGAATACAGGAATAAGTAAGGATACGATTATTTTTTTGGAGGGAAAATGAAGATTCGGAATAAATTTTTGAGTATGAGGAAGAATTGGAAAGAGTTTATGATTGTTGTGGTAGTTGTTGGATTTTTTATTAATCCAAACATTGTTCATGATGTACAAGCTTCAGTGGATAAAACACTTACTCAGGTTAGGCTTATTACTGAAATATTTATGCTTATAACAAAAAATTATGTTGAACCTGTTGAATCGCAGAAACTGGTTTATGGAGCAGCAAAAGGCATGATTACAACACTTGATCCATTTTCACAGTTTTTGCCGCCTGAAGAATATAAACAGATTCAAGTTCAGACAGAAGGGAGCTTTGGCGGGTTGGGAATTCGTATTTCGGTGAAGGATGATTGGTTGACAGTAATAACACCACTGCCGGAGACCCCTGCATATAAGTTGGGCATATTACCGGGAGATCGTATAATTGCGATAGAGGGTGTGACTGCAAAAGGGATAACAGTTGATGAGGCAATCAAGAAATTGCGAGGAAAGCCGGGTACAAAAGTGAAAATAACAATTGAACGTGATGGCGAAGAGAAACCGCTTGAATTTGAAGTTACACGTGAAATTATTAAACTTGAGAGTGTGTTTTATAAAAAAATTGAAGAAGAGGATTTTGGCTATATTCATATTCGAGAATTTTCAAGTAAAACTGCAGGCGATCTGGAATCTGCACTTAAAGATATAGAAAAACAAAACGTAAAAGGAATTATTCTTGATTTAAGGAATAATCCCGGCGGGCTTTTATCGAGCGCAGTTGATGTTTGTAAAAAATTTATTGGTGATAATAAATTGATTGTTTATACGCAGGGAAGAGATAAACAGCAAAGAGTGGAATTTAAAGCAGCTGATGAGGCTGAACATGCGTATCTGCCAATGGTGGTTTTGGTAAACCAGGGGTCAGCTTCAGGTGCGGAAATTGTTGCAGGCGCAATAAAAGATTGGAAACGTGGAGTGATAGTTGGGATGAAGACATTTGGGAAAGGATCAGTTCAAACTGTTATGAAACTTACGTCTGATAACTCCGGTTTGAGACTTACAACTTCAAAATATTATACTCCAAGTGGAGTTTGTATTCATGAAGTGGGAATAGAACCTGATATAGAAGTGACGATTACTAATAAACAAATGGCAAAAATCATGATGTCCGAAGAGAAAATTTACTATCCGAAGAAAAAAGTAAAAGATGAGGACAAAAAGAAACTTGATTCGAAAAATATTGATGAAGAAAAAATTGAAGATTTACAGCTTAATCAGGCTATATCATTATTGCGTGGTCGAATAGTGTTTTTGGAAGCGGAAAAGCAGTTTAAAGAACGTAATGAATTGAATAAAGAGAAATAATTTTAGAAGAGTTGTTGTAGGAGCTTAGTTACTGTGAAAAATATCAAAAATCTTTTTATATATTTATTTTTTGTGATATTGATTTTAGTTGGGCTTTTGGTTTTTGGATATAATTATCAAGTAAAAAAAGCTGAAAAAGATTTTTTGCGTCAAAATGTAAAAGCAATTTTAATTGTGTCAGGTGTTTCGTTCGAGAATATTTCATTTGATGAAAATATGAAAATATTAACAGCTGAGGTTCCGTGTAATTTTAATAATAAAAAACTGTTTAATTACATAGACGGGTTTTTTGGAAAGGAAAAGTATAACGTACAATTTAACAAAAAAGAAACTAGGATCAATATTTTAAAAAATAAAAAAACCAAATTAGTTCTTCAAATCGAACAAGAAAAACCTATTGCATATCTTTCAATTGTGTTAGACGATGTTGGATATTCTTTAAAAGAATTGTATCCATATATCGACCTTAATCTTCCAATTACATTTGCAATCTTTCCAAATGAAAAATTTAGTAAAAAAGCGGCAGATCTTTTAAAAAAATATGGATTTGACTATATATTACATCAACCTATGGAAGCATTTGAAAAAAAATACCTAATGAAAAATACATTGTCCGAAGGATTATCTGAATCAAAGATGGCTGAAATATTAGAAAACAATTTAAAGTCCATTGATTATCCATGGGCTATAAATAATCATATGGGTTCAAAGTTTACATCAAATCCAATTGCCATGAAAAAATTCTTAAATATTTTAAAAGATCGAAATATGGTTTTTCTTGATTCTAAAACATCATATAAAAGTGTAACTAATAAAATTGCGAAAAGTGTGGGTGCTCGGGTGTTGACTCGGAATATATTTCTGGACCAGGTAAATAATAGAACACATGATTTTATTCGCAGTCAATTTCTTCTTGCAATGGATAAAGCTGAAAAGATAAAATATTCGATCTGTATAGGACATATAACTACAACATCGATATATTTTGTTGCAAAAGAACTGCTCGATGAGATGAATAAAAGAAAAATAAAAATTATTAATTTGAGAGGGTTGTATAATGAGCTTTATAAAACTTCCTAAAAAAGAATCGTTAAAAACATTAGCAAATTTGGCTCTCTATTTAAGTGGTGCTGCTTTATTTGTTTTAGCATTTCCAAAGTTTAATTATTTTCCACTTGCATGGATCGCACTTGCGCCGATAATGTACGCAATCTGGAATGAATCATCAGCAAAAAGTGCAGTGTTTAAATCTACTTTTGCAGGGTTTGTTATCTATTTGGCACTTTTATATTGGATGATTCCTATGTGTTTGAATGCGAAGACAGATATATATATCGCTATTCTTCTTTGGGGAATTCTTTCGTTGTATTTATCGATTTATTTTTCTATTTGGAGTTTAGTGGTTTTTGCTTTTCGTGAAAAATATAATTCTATTTTGTACGGTATTTTGATTTGTAGTTTGTGGGTGATGCTTGAGTATTTGAGAAATTACTTCTTAACCGGTTTTCCATGGGCACTTTTGGGTTATTCTCAGTGGAAAAATTATTTATTTATACAAATATCTGAATTTACAGGTGTATACGGTATTTCATTTTATTTAGTATTCATTAGTTTTATATTGGCTCTTATGCTAAAGCAGTGGGTGGTTAATAAAAAGGTTAATAAAAAACTAAAAATAATCTTAGTATTGTTAATTGGTTTAAATTATTTGTACGGAATGTTTATGGTATGGAATAATAAATCAATTGTTAATGATAAAGTAAAAATATCAACTGTAATTTTGCAAGGTAACATTGATCAATATAAAAAGTTTGATAACAATTTTAAAAAGTCTATTGAGAGGAGATATTCTGATCTGACAATGCAATCATTGGCTTTTAAACCGGATTTGATTGTTTGGCCGGAGACATCGTATCCAGGCATATATCCTGATGATTTAGAAACTTTGGGTTGGTTAAAAAAAGTTGTAAGAAATACAAATGCTCACCATATGATTGGCGTTATTTCGCGTCAAAAGAAAAGTTATTATAATTCTGTTATACTAGTAGATCAATCCGGTGAACAAAAAAGAATATATAATAAAAACCACTTGGTTCTATTTGGAGAAGTATTTCCTTTTAAAAAGTTTGTTGCAAGATTTATACCAACTGCCAACTCACTTGGAGGTATTACTAAAGGGGAGTCTATTGAGATATTTAAAATTTCAAAATTGAATACTACTCCAAATGTTTGCTTTGAAACTCTTTTTCCAAATGAAATCAGAGAGCATGTTATTCGAGGTGGGCAAGTTATATGTAACCTGAGTAATGATGCTTGGTATTTAAATACATCCGCGCCATGGCATTTATTATCTCATAATATTTTTAGAGCTGTTGAAACAAGACGTATGGTTGTACGTGCTGCTAATACCGGCATATCCGCATTCATTGACCATAATGGTAAAATTATTAGTTCTTTGCCATTATTTAAAACCGGTGTGCTTCATAGAGTTATATCACCGATTAGAAAAATCACTTTTTATACATATAATGGCGATATATTTGCATTTTTGTGTATTATATTTGCAATTTTATATATTTTAATTGATAAACGTAGACGAATTTATCGAGCTATTAGATATAGAATGTAGCAATACTGGATTGGGAAATATGAACATACTTTATCTTGGAGATAAAAACGGTAAGACAACCAAATTAATTGACCATTATTTGGCGTTAATAAATAAAAAGAATGTCCCACCTGAAAAAATACTTTTTTTAACAATCGATGATTTATCACTCAAACAAAAAATTTTTCCACAACTTAAGAATCACGTGCAAACAGGTTTTGAGGAATTATGGATTGATAATTTTTCATCATTCTGTAGAAAAATTTTGCGAAAATATTTTTTGCAAGCTGATTTACCGCCGAATTTTGAAGTACTGTCAGGGTTAGAAGAACACCTGATTGTTGAAAAGGCAAGTAAAATTTCCTTTTTATCACATTTCGAAAATGCAAAGAACTATCCGGGTTTTGTTAATTCAATTGTAAATATAATAGACGCAATTAAACTTAATAAAAAATCATTTTTAAATGCAAATATAAATAGTAATGAAAAGTATTCTGATGTTAAAAAAGTGTTTTTAGCTTATGAGGATGAGATAAGGAAAAGGAAGCTTTTAGATTATAGGGATTTAAATATTCTGACTATTGATCTTTTTGAAAAAAATCCGGAAATTCTAAAACAATATATTGATAATTTTGACTATATTTTAATCGATAATTTTGAGGAAGCAACACAGTTGGATTATAAAGTAGTTGAAAGGATTATCTATGAGAATAATTCAATTATTTCGATGAATGAAGAAGGTAGTATTTATAAATTTCGAGGTGCGAATCCCAGGGAAAATATTTCATTGCTGTTAACCGGCGGAAAGCATACAAAAATATCATTAGAGCATATACAATTTGAAAACCAAAAGCAGCTAAATGTTTTTGCAAAGGCAGAAAATGAAATTGATTTTATTGCTCGCAAAATTAGAGATTTGATTTTAAATGGAGGGGTCGCTCCGTCTGATATTGCAGTTGTTCAGCGTGATTTTGCATCTAATGCAAATTTAATTTCAGAGATATTTACTAAATACAAAATTCCTTATAGTTTTCACGGACAGCAAAAGCTATTTTCAAATCCAATAATTATTACTGTAATTTACTTTTTAAAGCTTTTAAATAATTATGAAAACATCCAATATAAACAGTTTAATAAATATTTATTGAGGATATTTCAAGCCTCTAATAATAAATTTAATATTGAGATGATAAAACTTAAGAATAATGCGGACCATAATAAAAAAAGGATTATTGAATTTTTTGAAGAGCTTGATGAAGAAGCTAAATTAGAATATCCAGATTCATTTAAGAAAAAATATTTTGAAATAATAAATCTTATATTTGATTTAAATAAAAATATTAAGAATTCCAAACAACTAACTGATTTGGTGTTTGAGATTTTTGAAAAGTTGGGCTTTTGGGAAAAATCACTTAAAAATGAGAATGTGCTGCAGACATTAAAATCATTTTATAAGCTTGTTAATGATTTTATTGTAATACAAAATAAAATTTACAATAGGGAGATAGATATTGATAGCTTTATAATTTTGCTTGATAAAATGATTTCTGCATATTCTATTGACCAATCTTTTGAAGAGCGCGACTTGAATAAAGTGCAAGTTAGCACTTTGCAAAAACTTAAAGGGAAATATTACAAAGTTGTGTTTTTCGCTGCATGTTGCGAAGGGATTATGCCTCGTGTTTATAAAGAAAATGATATTTTATCTAATGATGAATTGAATGAACTGGGGGTTTATACAATTCGAAATATTGATGACTTTATCGAGCAGGAACGAAGGTTGTTTAATATTGGTATTGGGCATGCCTGCGGACAGTTATTTGTTTCTTATGCAAAAGAATATATGAATGAGAAGAATATGGCAATTTCATCATTTATTTTTGAGCAAAAAATATTTAGTGATAATGAAATAGAACATGCTAATGAAAAAATTGATAAACAATTTGTAATTGCAAAGAATCAGATACAAACTTATGAAGAATATATTAAAAAACTAGTTAAGCATAATCATGCTTCATTTATAAATGAACAGCATAGCGCAATAAATTCTTATGCAGCTGAAGATTATTTCAAGGATTATAAATTTTCAGCATCATCCTTGAAAGTGTTCAAAGATTGTCCTCAGAAATTTATGCTCAACTATCTTATGAAAATAAAACCTAGTAAAAGTAGTAGTTTGATTTTTGGAAGTATAGTGCACGAGATTTTGGAAGATTTTCATTCAAAGTATAAAAAATCTGAAATGATGTTTGATAATGAGTTAAAAGATGAATCATGTAAATTAGTGGATGAGAAATTTGAAAAATATGGAAATGACTTTAGGAGTTTGGGTGAGAGGAGTTGGCTGAAAAAAAGAGCAAAAAAAATTTTAGATGAATATTTCGAAGATATA
>JBHPKP010000090.1:0-2596 GCA_042566505.1 bacterium
AGGATATGTTTTTTAATTATCCGTTTATTGGAGTGGGAAATGGATTATTTGAAATGTTCTATCCATTTTATCAGGGGAAATATCTTGTAACTGAAATATTTGGAGCATACCGTACACATGCAAACAATGCGCATAATGAAATTTTGGAACTTGTTTCACAGGTTGGAATAGTTGGCTTTTCTATTTTTGTGTGGCTCATGATTTCGATTTATCAATATTTAATCAATGGTTACAGAAATGCTGCAAGTAAAGCAGCAAAAATTGAACTTGCTGCAATCCTAGCAAGCATAACAGCAATGCTTGTTGATAATATGCTCAATGTGTCACTGCATTTTACAGTTCCTATGATGGTTTTTTGGTTTATTGTTGGAGTGGGGATTATGAAGGTGGAAGATTTTGATGCTGCAAAATATTTCATTGAGATAAAATTAAATATTGTAAGAAAAGCTTTGATAGTTGTAAGTATCATTCTTTTGGCAAGTATAGCCTTTGCACAGACGAGATTTTTTATAGCTGATATGAATTATTTTAAAGGTTTCAAAATCATTAAAACCAAACGAAGTTATGAACTGACAACGGATTTGCTGCATCTTGCACGCTACTATTTCAATCGTGCAAAGAAGTTCCATAAATATGAAATAAACAATTTATATGAGCTGGGAAATACATACGTGAAACTCAATATGTATAAGGAAGCAGAGGAAATATTTAAACTTGCGATAAAAGCAAATCCGGGTTACGACGAGATTTACTATAATCTTGGGATTATTTTATCTAATCTGCAAAGATATGATGAGGCTGAAAAGTATTTGAAAATATCACGCTCAATTAATTCAATTTCATTACCGACTTTATATGCACTGGGAAATGTTTATCTCAATAGTCCTGATGATTATGAAAAAGCAATTGAAGTTTTTGAAAGTTCATTAACTTTAAAAACTGACAATGCAAATGCATACAATAATCTGGGATATTTATACAGCAAGACCCGTGATTTCGAAAGAGCAAAAAAAGCCTACCAAAAAGCACTTAAAATTGATCCAACCAAAGAAGAGATAAAGAGAAATCTGAGAATATTAGAGCAAAAGGGTGTCTGACTCGCCTCTCCACTTGTGATACACATTTTCATTATCGTGCACACATCATAGATTTTAATGTATCTTGATTTAATTCAATGCTTTGCGATAGCTTTTCATTTGAGAGAATTGAGAAAAGGAACATTAAACCAGAGCTAGTTGATTCTGCTTTTGCTTCTTTTTTGATATTGGATAAATTAATTTGGTTGGATTCAAGAATTTTTATTCAGTTTCTATTTCTTCTTCCTCTTCTTTAAACTTTTCCCCATAAACCTTTGCTCGGATTTCATCGTAGTAGGTAGTGTTGATTACGAGGTCATCCATAATTTTGTTGATAGTTTTTTCAATAAGTAAATTTTCTTCTTTTTCTTGCTTTGAGATATGTTCGGCTTGTTCATGGATGGCAAATCGTTTGGGCATGGAACCTTTTTTAAATGATTCCATATATGTATGTTCATTTGGGGTAAGCGCCAAAAAACCGGTTTGTTTATCAGCAGGAGCGAAAACAATACCTTTTGGTACTGGAAATTCTAGATTTGGGAGGTCACGCAATGCAATTTTCATAAAATCTGTCCATATAGGACACGCTACTACGCCGCCTGCTTTTTTATCACCGAGCCTAATTGATGCATTGTCATATCCAACCCAGACACCTGCAACAAGTTGTGGTGTAAAGCCAATAAACCATGCATCTGTATAGTCATTTGTGGTGCCTGTTTTGCCGGCTGCAGTTCGCCTTAACCTGCGCGCATATCCACCTGTTCCTCTTTGCACTACGCCTTTTAGAAGACTGATCATTTGATATGCAGTTTGCTGTGATATAACTTCCTTTTGTCTTGGGAAATTGTCTTCTAGTACACGATTTTTATGGTCATAAATTTTTATAACACTATAAGGTTTTGTTTTTACTCCCATGTTTGCGATTGTTGAAAATGCGTTAGTTATCTCAAGTGGTGTGACAACAAAGGAACCTAGTGCCATGGATAGATATGGACTGATTCTGCTTTTGATACCCATACGTTTCGCATAATATGCTGCAGATGATGGTCCGATTTTTTTCAAAAGTTCAATTGAGCATAAATTAATAGATTTTTCGAGTGCGGTCCTGAGGGTTATTTTTCCTCGATAGCGGTTTGTGTAATTGCCGGGGGTCCATATTTGTTCAATATTTTCGAAATCAATTACTTCCTGCAATTCAGGTGGAATATCGGAATAATCAGTTGTTCGTCCGATGAGAGTCCAGTCTGTTCCGTCGTTATAATATACAGCGGGCGAATCATTTAGCATATCCGTTGTTTTAAATCCATTATCTATGGCAGCTGTATAAATAAATGGTTTAAACGATGAGCCGGGTTGACGTTTCGCTTGTATTGCACGGTTAAACTGGCTTTCTGCAAAGTCACGACCACCTACTAGTGCACGTATCTGACCCGTTGCAGGGTCTAATGCAATGAAAGCGCCTTGTACTTTTTGAAAGAATGTTGTGTTTGTCAAAAGGTGGTCCATTGTAGTTAGTTCAC
>JBHPKP010000091.1:0-2582 GCA_042566505.1 bacterium
TCTGTTAGAGTTATCGGATCTTTTTTATCATCATCCTTCACTTGTTCAGTACCGCTCTTGAGAGCTTTTTCAGTCTCAACAGCATTATTTATTGCATCCTGATTTGCAGTCTTTGCCAGCATGTCACTTATACTTACAACCTCAAACACGCCTTTCCAGTTAACTTTGGTTTCATCACCTTCAACGGTAGTTCCAAATCCACTTGTTACAAATTTTCGACCATTGATATTGAGGATGAGTTCATATCTGTCTTCTCCATCAATTTTGAACTGCAGGAACATGGTTCCGTCATTGTAAGCCAAGAGTGTATATGTATCACTCAGTTTAATTTGGTCCGCTTGGTGAAGATCGACTTTATTTTCAGCATTTAGCTTTGCTTTTGCCTTTCCAGCTTGGTCAGTAATCTGCTTCTTGATATCATTAGCAAGTGTTTTGTCAACATTAGATAAAGTTATGTCCTTTAAAATTTTAAAATCTGTTGCCACTTCATCTGATTTCTGAGCTTCCAAAAATTCAATAATTTGATCCAATGCAGATTTGTCACCATTTTTTACAAACTCTTTTGCTGTATCTTTCCCTTTTATTTTCACCTGTAAAGTGAGCGCATAGTTATTTTTAAAGCTATTCAATTTGGTTTTGTCATCGTTAGAAAGAATGAAATTTTGTTCTACAGGTTCTTCCTTAACATCGTCATCATCTCCCTTAGCTTCTGCTGCTGTTGCTGCTGCTGTTATTGGAGTGATCGTTATTTTCATACCTGTTGTTTCCCCAGCATCATCTGTTATGTCTTTTGTTTCTATACTTACAGTTGGTGCTGGTGCTGGCACTGGTGGTGCACTTGGTTCCTTAACTTCCTCTGCAGCAACTGCTGATAATTCCTTAACCGTTGAATCAGATTTTCTAGCTTTCAAAGTATTATTTGTCCATCCATATTGGTTTTCATTGCATAACTAATTTCACCTTCATTATTTAGGACTAACGTCAATGTTGATCCATCAGCTTGTGTAATAATGAAAGACTGATATGCCTTCAAATCATCAGGTAACTCGAATTTACCGCGTAAAGTAGTCAGCAATGTACTACTCTTTTCAGCAGTAACCGTCACAATATTGCTGCCTTCCACTGACAATGCCTGCAAGATTTCAGGTCGTTTGTTATGCGCATCTAGTAAGTCAACTAAGTGTTTAGCAATTGTATTCTGTTCCTTTTCTTCTCCTAGTTGTCTATTAAGAAGATCATTTATCTGATCTGGTGTCAAATGCTTATACAGTTCATTAAATATTTCCATATAACCATACGTTAACGCTAAATATATGGCCAAATTCAATAGCTCAGCATTCTTAGCTAAAGCTTGCTTCCCGTCTTCTGTACTAGCTATGTCCGCTATCTTTGCAACCACAGCAATTTTTTGTTCTTGTGTAATACTTTCCTTATTTAATTGTTTCATTTCACGCACTAAGTCAGAGATCTTTGCATCTAGAGTCACTGATTCCACCACTGGCTTCCAATCATTCTCATCAGCTTTCCTGAATTCAACAATATTTTCAGCCTTATTGAATCTAAGTTTATAGTGTACTACACTAAAACGCCCAACTTGTACGTCAATAATATCTAAACTTCCTTCCTTCTCCAATTCAACCGTATGAGGACCAGGCTTGCTATTAAAAGGGTCATTTAATTTTGTTCCACTTAATGCTTCAAACTCAAGTTTTTTGTTAGAACCGCGTGTTACTTTTAAATTACCAATCGTTTTTACAACATCACCCTTCTGTTCATCCTGTCCCATCGCATTAACCAGTGCAAACCACGCTGCCTCTTCGGCAGAGGCTTTCTCGATTTTCAATGCAGACCTAACAGCTTTCACTCTATCTTTGTATTGCTTTTGAGTATCAAGCCCATTTAAAATCTCCACAGGTGTTTTCCCGTCAGCGTCTTTTTGAGCTAAAAGAGCCTTGCGCTGCTCTTCTGTTAATTTCCTAAGAAATGCCGCTAACTCTACCTCTTTATTATGTTGTATTGCTAAACGAATCAGCAAATTCCAGAAATTAGCATCAATCTGTTCAAACATTTTTTCAACAACATTAGCGTCCATGTCAGCTATATTATTCATAGTTGACATTATATTTGTAATTATGTTAGCTACTTCATCTCCTCCTATAGAGCCTTCATTTAATTCTTTTAATTTCTGTAACATATTGGTGACAGCATCAGCTTCTTTAGCTTCAGTTTCAACTTTAGCTTCAGCTGCTCCTGCCACTGTATCTGACTGTGGCTGTAAGCTGCTCAATACAGTTGCTGCTTTATTTAGATTTTGAATCTGTTGGTTAACTGCTTCTTTATTAGTATTATCCAACAAAGCTCTTCTATTTATCAACTCACTTATCTTAGCCCTAATCGCTTCAATAGTAGGTACAGAAGGCGCACCCGAAAGAGCCTCTATATCCGCATCGCCTTCTTGCTTTTGCGCATTTGCCAAACTTATCAGCGCATTCACAGCGTTGCGCATATTGGCTCGTTGAGTGCTGGCCTTTTGCTTATCAGCTTCTTTTATATCATCTAGCATTTTGTCCAGTTGTGCGTTT
>JBHPKP010000092.1:0-2481 GCA_042566505.1 bacterium
TAATACTTATATTTGCATTAACTGCTGTGTCTTTTGGAGCTGTTAGAGAAGGCACGCACGAAAAGTTTGACTTGGATGTGACTTTTTCAACAAGCCAATTAAGCGCAAACTGGGATGCTGTGGAAAATGCGAAATCTTACATGTATGCGGTTGGAACAAGGCAAAACAAGGCAGATGTAGTTAACTGGACAAAAAACGGCTTAGAGCGAAAATTTGAGTGCTCTAGCCTAAGTTTAAAAATAGGGCAAAAGTACTTTGTTAGAGTGTACGCAATCTTGGAAGATGGAACATCTTCTAAAATAATCACATCAAACGGAATCAAGGTCAAGAGAATGTACAAGGGTGGAGTGATAGAAAACGAACAAGCCCGTACATTTAAAACATCAAGTTTTTTTAGTAAGGCTGAAAAAATGATGGTTCAAGCTGAAAGCTTACCGTCAAAAGTAGTTAATCATACTTATCTTCCGCCAGTTGGGGACCAAGGTTCACAGGCAAGCTGTTTGGGCTGGGCAGGAGGGTATTATTATAAGACTTACCAAGAGGCGAAAGAGCACGGTTGGGTAAAGCCCGACCCAAATGTTGATCCAGAGCATGTTATGTCGCCTGCATTTGTGTATAACCTTCTAAATGGTGGAGAAGATAAAGGAGGAGGATGGTTTGGTGGAGTTCTAGCGTATCAAGGGTGCGCAACGTGGGAAGAAATGCCGTATGATGAAAATGATTATACAAGTTGGGGATCGTCAGAAGTTTGGAAAAATGCGATTCGTTATAAAACCGGCAAAGGAAACGAGACAGTACAGTTAACAGATAAGATTGATATTGATTCAAAAATTCTTAAAATAAAACAGCATTTAGCAGACGGTAATTTAGTTCCGCTAAGTATTACGCTCTATCCTCCTTTTTTGAGTTATCCGGAAGATTGGCCGGAATGTATAAATAACGGAGTTATTTATGGAGATAGAGAGCCAACTGTATCAGGGCACGCAGTGTGTATAATTGGTTACGACGATAACATGAGCTACTATGATGACAAAGAGGGGCGAAAAAAGTATGGAGCATTTTTATGTGTAAATTCTTGGGGGCAGGATTGGGGTGTATATAATGACGAGGTTGGGACAAAAGGTTTTTTTTATATTGCATATGATTACTTTAAAGATTGTTTAGATACAGGATCAAGCTATGCTGTTATATATAATGAACTTGAAAATTATGCTCCCACAAGACTTGCCTATCTGGATGTTGAGCATGAGAATAAGTATGAAATAAGCATTCAAATGTTAAAAGAAATGCATTCAGAAGATTCGACTTATAAGCATGTTAGGAATGAGTATAAAACTATTGAATCAATACGAGGTCCAAGATGGAATTGTACGGATTATGATCATCCAATAAATCAAATGCTAGTGTTTGACATATCTGACAGTTACGAGGAGTACGGGACAGGAACAATAACAAAGGCAGAACTTGTTAATTTAGATAAACCGGTTATGCTTAAAATAGGCGATTGGCACAGTGAGAAAATAGGAAGTATAACATCATTTGCAATAGAGGATAATTCTATAGTAATAGATTCTACGGATACGCCAAAAGCAATAAATGATTATGCGTTAACTTACCTGTCATTACTGTTTGATACATCCCCTCCTGAAAGCGAAGTTGTAGTTAGAGACGGACTGGCAGGTGATATAGACTATGTTTCAAGTTTAACAACTTTGTCTGCAAACTGGGATGAGGCAATTGACAACTTAAGTGGAATAACAAAATACTGGTATGCAGTTGGGCTTTCAAGCTTTACAACGGAAGTAGTAAATTGGACGGATAACGGACTTTCTACAAGTGTTACAGTAGATAGTTTAAATTTAACAGAAAATGAAAAATATTATTTTTTGGTTAAGGTAGAAGATGGGAAAGGTCTTTTATCAGGGGTTTATGCTTCTAACGGACAGCTAGTTGATACAATAGCGCCTTTGGCCACGTTAGTAAAGGATTCTAACATTTTCAAGACAGGGGAACATATAGTTTATTTAGAACTAGTAGATAATTGTCCAATTCCTAAAGTACCGGAATTATTTTTGCAGATAACACCACCCAAAAAATTGAACTTGAGAAAATAGATACTTTAGGCAAAAAGTGGGAAGGGAAAGTAGTTATTGAATCAATAAGCAATAATGGATTAGCGCATTTTTCTTTAGCAGTACTTGATTCAGTTCAAAACAAGACAACAACAATTCAAGCAGGAGCAGGGGTTGAAATTAATACAAGCATAGATTGCACGCAAGAAAGTATAATTACAAACAGCGATGGGACAAAGGCAATTGTGCCAGCAAATACATTCAGCTTAAATTTACAATTAACAATTAACAATGTTACCAATATTGATTCGAAATTAGCGTTAGCAAACAATAACCTTAATTCATTTTACAAACCTATCTTGTCAAATACTTTAATTAGAGATTTTAGTTTAAATCCAGTAAAAGAATT
>JBHPKP010000093.1:0-2480 GCA_042566505.1 bacterium
TTAACTCCCTAAATCATAGAGATTGGGTCTATCAAACTATCCCTGCAAAAACCAAAGAGCATGTCTTGAACTATGATTTATATGATTAATTGATAGACTATGATTTTAGAAGGCATTATAAGATTAGATTTTCTATAGTGTTAAACGAAAATAGAAATCATAGTTTTCAAAAAAATCATGTAAATCATAGTTCAAGACAAAAAAGAAACTCCCTAAATCATAGAGACCGGGTCTATCTCTACTGTCATCTGCACATTTTTGGGAAGTTTTATAGAGTCGAGCATAAAAAGCCAGTCATGGTTGACATCTTGGGTGGGCTGTTGAGTGTGGGACTCTTTTACCAGTATGTTCCATCGATACTTGCCATGAAGTTTGGTGATGATGGGCTGGAACGGACCGAGTATAGTTTTGGTAGTGCGGGCGAATTTGTCAGTCAGATAAGAATGTACGCGATAAGATTCAATCTTTACCTTATCATCGCTCGGACCGCGAAGAGTTATGCTTACAAGGGACACAAATGGCGGGTAAACAAGTTTTTTACGCCAAAGAATTTCGTTAGCATAAAAGTCTTTGTAATTCTGCAAAAGGTTTGATTTTTGGTTTGCAAGCTGTGTGATCGCATAGTGGTTAGGGTAATATGTTTGCAGAATAATCTCAGCAGGTCGATAGCGTCTACCGCCTCGACCGGATGCTTGCATGAGAAGTGAGAATGTTCGTTCGGATGCACGAAAGTCCGGTAGATTTAAAGCTGTATCTGCTGTAATAATCCCAACAAGCGAGACATTTGGAAAATCAAGACCTTTCATACCGATCTGGGTTGCAAGCAGAATATCATACTCATTTCGTTTGAATGACTCATAAATCTGGTCGAATTTGGCACGGTCACGCGCAATATCACTATCAAGTCTCAAAAGTTTAGCTGTTGGAAACGATTTTTTAATAAGTTTTTCAGCTTTTTGTATGCCGGTCCCAAAAAATCGAATATGTTCACTTTTACAGTTAGGGCATACTTTAATATTTGCTGCTTTATGACCACAATAATGACATACCAGATGCTGTTCGCTGGTCTCATGATATACCATCGATACATCACAGTTTGGACATTTCACCACATAACCACATTTCCGACAAAATACATGGGTTGAAAAACCACGCCTATTAAGGAAAAGCACAATCTGTTCACGCTTATATAAACGATCTTGAATTGCTTTGTTCAATATACGTGAAAATATGCTGTAGTTGTTCGACTCAAGTTCGCGTTTCATGTCAATCACACGCACACTGCTGTCAATTTTCTGCTTGAAAACCTTTTCCGGTAATTTCAAAAGTTCATATTCGCCCGCTAAATAATCATGCCATGTTTTTATGCTCGGAGTTGCACTGCCAAGAAGCAGAACCGCGTCATTATACTTTGCACGAAAATAACCAACGAAACGCGCATCATAGCTTGGTTTGCTTTCCTGTTTATATGTATCCTCATGTTCTTCATCAATAATTACCAAACCAAGATTTTCAAAAGGCGCAAAAATAGCAGATCTGGGACCTACAAGTATTTTTATTTCCTTGGCACGAATCTTTTGCCAAATAATAAATCTTTCACGGTCCGTTAACATGCTGTGCCAAAGCGCTGCCTTACCTTCAAATCTTTTGATAAGCCAATTGATTGTCTGTGGTGTAAGCGAAATTTCAGGCACAAGGTAAAGAACCTCTTTTCCTTGAGCAAGTATCTTTTTTATTGCATTATGATAAACCTCTGTTTTTCCACTGCCCGGTACACCAAAAAGCAGAAATGAACGAAAATTATTATTTTCAATTGCAACATTGATTTTTGAAACTGCGCTTTTTTGATGATTGTTAAGCATATGGAATGGCTCTGATTTTACATGTTGAAAAGCAAAGCTTGTGACTGTTTTCTTGCGCACTGACCATTTCTTCGGACAAATTGCAGAAAGTGATTCACCGAGTGAACATGCATAATAATCGCTCATCCATTTGGCAAGTTCAAATAGTTCGGGTGTAACAATCCTCGACTCATCCAAAACCTTTATAATTTCCTTCAATTTGCGATCTGTTGATTCTTTTTTGCCAATAATAAAGCCAACCTTTTTTTTGTTCCCAACTGTTACATATACTCGTTTGCCAATTTCAATGTCCCGCTGCATTTCGTCAGGTACAAGATAATCGAAAAAGGTTTTTATCGGTAGTGGCAATGCTATTTGGATTATCATGTGCGTATACTATCATATTCCTCATTCACTTGCCAAACATCACCTAGTTTGCTGTATAACCCCACCCCCGGACTCTCTCTTGTATTGTCCAAAACCTTTGACAATAGCTTTAATATTTACTTTATTTATAGACGAGAATTGTTGCATGGTTTTTTGTTCTCGTCGTTACCCTCCCCTTTTTTCTAGCATTCCTAACACTTACTGTGTCATTCCTGGCACCCCTCACTCCCGGGTTGACTCATGCTAAACGCC
>JBHPKP010000094.1:0-2463 GCA_042566505.1 bacterium
TTTTCTTTTTGAACCTGTTTATGGAGATGAAGCTGCGACCTTAACACAATTTGTGTTTAGACCATGGTATTTTGCTTTATCTGATTATTCAATTCCAAATAATCATATTTTTCATACTTTTCTTGCACATGTAATTTATAAAATATTTGGAAACCAGCTTTGGATTTTGAGGCTGCCGGTATTTGTTTCGGGTATATGTTTAATTCCGTTAATTTTTGGTATTAACACATATTTATTTGATAAATATACAGCGCTATTATCAACTGTATTTGTGGCAGCAGCTACTGTATTGGTTCATTATTCAGTTGATGCACGAGGATATAATATACTCATCCTAATCTTTTATTTACTATTGGCATTAGTTTTGTATCTACGTTCGAATAATAATTTATTTGTGTGGTTATTGTTTTCGGTAATAGCAAGCCTTGGTTTTTATACTATACCTTTGATGTTGTATCCATATTCTGTACTGATTGTCCTAGTGTTAGAGAATTTATTTAATTTAGATAATAAAGAGAGAAAAAAGTATTGTGTTTATTTGTTAATATCAATTTTATTGACCATTATTTTAACTTTTGTTTTGTATTTACCGGTTATTATTAGTTTTGGGGTGAAACAAATTATTGATCATCCCTGGACTATTAGTAACCAGTTATCTTTCATTCATTTCTTTGAACGTCTTTTACCAGCTGGCTATAGTCTTATATCAGAGTGGAATTCGAATTTTAGTTTTGTTGTTAAAGGAATTATTTTTGTTGGATATTTATTGTTGCTATTTTTACACAAAAAAATACTGAGATTTAAAAAAGGTATATTGATTATTACTTCAGCGTGTTTTTTGCTGCTAATAATTATAACTTTTCAAAGAATTATTCCTCCGAATAGAGCATGGTTGTTCTTGTTTCCTTTATATATTTCATTTGGTTGTATGGGGGTTATTATCGCTCTAAAAAATATATTCACTAAATATCAAAAAATAAATAGTAACCTAATAATTAAATCATTAGTGCCAATTTTTTTATTAATCGGTACTTTTCATACAATAAAAAATTTTAAAACACAAGATTATGGAGGTATTTTTCGTGATGCAAAAAAAGTTACGGATTTTTTGAAGAAAAACTTAAATGAAAATAGTTGTGTTATATTTGTTGGGAAAAACGGATCACCATTAGTATATTACTTTAATAAAATAGATGTTTCTTTAAATTACTTATACCCTAAAAAAATTGAAAAATGCAAAGAGATTTATATTGTAAAAAACTCTGTAAAGAGTTTAAATAAATTACTTATAGATATAGATTTCCCTCAGAACGATGTTGATTTGAAGGAAATCAGAACATTCACAAAGGCTAGTGTTTACTATGGAAAGGTAAAGGATGGTGCTGGTTTAAGAAATATTAAGCTGCCTTTGTTGTGATATACAACAATATGGAGTAAGTGTGAAGAAAAATTTAGCATTATTATTTTCATTTAGAATTGCGCTCGATAAATGGTATGAGATGGGTATAATTGAACGTGAGCTGAAATTATACAATCTTTTAGCTAAAGATTTTGAAAAGATATATTTTTTTACATATGGTGGAAAGCTCGATAAGCAATTTAAAAAATATTGTGCAGAAAATATTGAGATTATTTCAGTCCCTCTTCTACAAAAAGGCGGCGATAGCAAAATTTTGATTCCATATTTATTTCTGTATTCACTACTGCTGCCTTTGCTCCATTTAAAACTATTTAAAAAAATCGATATTATCAAAACAAATCAAATTTCAGGCTCATGGACTGCTCTAATTGCAAAGTGTTTCTATAAGATAAAGTTAATTGTGCGTTGTGGTTATGTATGGTCGATATTTAGTAAGCGAAATAAAGATTCATTTATTAAATATTATTTAAAAAGATGGATTGAAAAACTTGCAGTAAAATATTCAGATAAAGTTATTTGCGCAAAGGAGTCTGATAAAAAATATCTTGCCTACAAAAAAAAGTTTCTAGAAAAAATTATAATCGAACCAAATTATGTTGATACTGAACTTTTTAAACCAATGGATGCTTTTAAAAAAGAAAATTCATTAATTTATGTAGGGCGACTTGAGCAGCAGAAAAATCTTAAGATGTTATTGGGTGCTTTGAAAGATACAACATATTCATTGACGATAATTGGAAAGGGAAGTTTAAAAAGCGAGCTTGTTCAATTGGCGCAAAAAAATAAAATAAATGTAAAATTTCGAGATAATGTTCTGCATAATGATTTGTCAAAAATATTCAATGAACATATGATCTTTGTTTTGCCGTCTTTATATGAAGGAACGCCAAAGGTTCTTATAGAGGCAATGGCATGCGGCATGCCTGTTATTGGTACGAATGTTGATGGGATAAATGAAATTGTTGCAAATGGTGAGAATGGTATTTTATCACAATTAAATAAAGCTGACTTGAAAAGTAAAATAAATATGCTATTGAATTCAA
>JBHPKP010000095.1:0-2449 GCA_042566505.1 bacterium
GACTTAAGATAATCGGAATTTTTAACAAGTCTCATAAAACCTGCACACAACTTATCCATAACTTTATCGATAGAGTCAAAAATATTATTACTAAATTCTTTTTCCCTTATATCGTCCCATACATGCTCTACAGGATTTGTTTCGGGACTATATGCGGGCTGTTCGATAAGTCTTATATTTTCAGGTATTTTTATTTTTTTGGATTTATGCCAACCTGCACGATCAACTTGCATGATTAGAAAATAATCCTTATATTCTATTGATATATGTTCCAAAAATAAATTCATCATATCTATATTTACTCCGGGTAAAATTAATGCTTCTATTTCCCCTAGTTTGGGAAATACCACCGCATACCCATAAACGTATTCTCGCTTTATTCTTTTTTGAATTACAGGTCTGTCTCTCAACGGAGCCCAACATTTTTGGATATTATTAATCAATCCAAATCTTCCTTCATCTTGGGCACAAATCAAAACTTCTCTTTTGTCATTTTTAGCACGACTTTTCACTATCTTTTTGACTTCTTTTTTAAAGTTTTTTTAAAAGCTGCTTGTGTTTTATCTCGTTTTTCTTTGCTTTCTTCAGCCATAGGACGTGGCTCGATTTTTCTCCAATTATTCCTTTTTAACAATCTATACACAGTACTTTTGCTTACTTTCTCTCCTACTTTTTTTTCAAAAGCTTTATGAATTTCAGTTACTGTTACTATTTTTCCAGATGCTGCTTTGTTCTTGTAGGCTTCTAAAAATTTCGACTCCTGTTCTTTATTTAAATAGGCATTGGGTCTAGTTTGTTTTCCAATCGTATCAACGCCTTTTACACCAAAGCGGTTGTATCTGGACACTAAACAATTAACACTTGCCCTTGATACCCCTATTCGTTTAGCTATGTCCTTGGCATAACTTTTTTCAACTGTTGCATGGTAAATTATGCTCCATCTTTGTACTCTCCAAAATCCTATTGTTGTTTTTAGTTTCTCTTGAATTTCTTTTGGTGCTAAATGTTCTGTTACTTTTAATTTTCTTGCCATAATACATTCTCCTTCTTTGGAATATATTATAGTTTACTTAATTATATTGTGAAATGCAAATTGGTATAACTCGTTAGAACATGATAAAACAATATACAATATATATTGGGTTGGGTTGGTGCGGCAGATGTGAAATTTCTTATGGCTATTGGAGCTTTGAAAGGTGCGGGTTTTACTTTTTATGGCGCATTATATGGGATTATTTTGGCAGGCACGTATGTTTTGATTTTTTTGATAAAGAAAAAAAGATTGAATAACTTTTTGTCTACTTTCGCAAATCTATTTTTGTTAAAATTCAATGCTAGTAAAAATGATGATACAATTCCTTATGGAGTTTTTCTTGCTATTGGGATATTGCTTAGGTTAGTATTGATAGAATTTAATTGTTTTTGATTTTCTATTCGTTATCCATTTGATGCTTCATCTTTTTTAAGCATTCCAGAATTTCATACGGTATTTTCATGTTAACAAAAGCTCTTTTTGCATCTCCATGATAATCACTACCACCTGTTACACAAAGATCATATTTGTCTGCAAAATTTATGTAATATTGTGTGTCATAGTTTGAATATCTGGGGTAATAAGCTTCGATTCCTTTTAAACCGGCTTTTATATATCTGAGTATTGATTTTTCATTT
This sequence comes from bacterium, assembly GCA_042566505.1. GTDB lineage: Bacteria > RUG730 > RUG730 > JBDRED01 > JBHPKP01 > JBHPKP01. The sequence continues at coordinate 1,672 of JBHPKP010000095.1, forward strand.
TTTATGTTCAACTTTGGATGTGCGATAATGGGGACGCCTTTTGCATCCAGTATTATATTTATTGCTTCTTCCGGAGAGAGTTGAGCTTTTGGTACATAAGCAGGTTTATTGATATTTAGATACATATTAAATGCTTCTGTAATATTCTTAACAATTTTTAGTTTTACTAATGCGCGTGCAACGTGCAGCCTACCAAAAACGGTGTTGGTCTCATGTATCTGTATATCTTCTTTGTTTATGTTTATGCCCATCTTTTTTAGTTTAATGATCATGCTGTCAACTCTATGTTCTCTTGTTTTTGCAAAATAGTCTAACTTTTTAAGTAAATTTTTGTTTTTGTAGTCAAAGTAGTATCCTAAAATATGGACTTCATCTTCTTCATATTCGTCAAAAGCGCTAAGTTCAATGCCCGGGATTATTTCAATGTCATGTTTTGCGCCTTCATCTATGAATTTTTCGATTCCATGGATTGTGTCATGATCTGTAAGAGATATTGCAGATAGATTATTTGACTTTGCGAATCTAACGACTTTTTCAGGTGAAAATATACCATCTGAATAATAACTATGTAGGTGTAAGTCTATGTATTTTTTTTCCATTTTTTATCCAAAAAATAAGCGGGCGATGGGAATCGAACCCACAACGTTCAGCTTGGGAAGCTGACATTCTACCACTGAATTACGCCCGCAAAATAAAAGTTTTTCGATTATATGTGAATTGAATTCTTTTGTCAATTTTTGCAGCAAAGCGAATTGCTTCATAAAAAATGTTACCGAAG
>JBHPKP010000096.1:0-2378 GCA_042566505.1 bacterium
CACCCAATGTAGTGATTTTTAAATTTACATTTGCCAATTTCAGCATTTGTTGAAATAATTTTTTATACAGGTCAATTGTATTAACCAATTCTTTGGAAATATTCAAAAAGTTAAATCTTTCTAAAAAATTATCTGCATCATTATTGTTAGAAATATAATTTGAAACTTTTATTCCAACCAAATGTTCGTCTTGTACTTTAACCTCGCTCTGCTTAAAAGGAATTTTAAAAACACTTTGAAGTTCCTGTGGCAATGAAGAAGATTTTGTTACTAAATAACTAGAAAAACTTTTATGCAGTGAACTATTTGTTTGTTTACTTTGATTTTTGTATTCATCAACGAGTCCCATAAATACTTTTATGAGTTCATCTAATTTATCTTTTAAAAGTTTATGTCCCCGTCTTGCTAGAATCAATTTTTTCTTAAGATTCAAAAGCTCCATTCTGGTAGGATTTACATTTAATAGCATCTATTTCTCCGGTCCATACCTAAGTTAAATATTTTTCAATCATAACATCTTTGATACGTTTGAGTTCAGATTTTGGAAACATTTTTAATAGTTCCCAGCCCAAATTCAAACTATCTTCTATACTTCTATTTTCGTAATCACCTTGCGCTACGAATTTTTGCTCAAATGCATCTGCAAAAGAAGCATATAAAAGATCAACCTCTGACAATGCTGCCTCTCCAAGTATAACAGCCAACTCTTTTGATTCCTTTCCTCGTGCATATGCAGCAAAAAGTTGACTTGTCAGTGGACCATGATCATCCCTGGTTTTACCTTCACCCACACCTTTTTCTTTTAGCCTTGATAATGATGGCAAAACATCAACTGCAGGGCTAACTCCTTGCCTCATTAATTCTCTTGAGACAATTATTTGACCTTCAGTGATATAACCAGTTAAATCAGGAATTGGATGTGTTTTATCATCTTCCGGCATTGTTAGAATTGGAAGCAGAGTGATTGATCCATCATTGCCCTGTATTCTTCCGGCTCTTTCATAAATTGTTGATAAATCTGTATACATGTAGCCCGGATAACCTCGTCTACCCGGAATTTCCTTTCTAGCTGCAGATACTTGCCTCAGAGCTTCACAGTAATTTGTAAGATCCGTTAAAATAACCAAAACATGCATACCTTTTTCAAATGCTAAATATTCTGCGGTTGCAAGTGCTAATCGTGGTGTTGCTATACGTTCGATTGCAGGGTCATCAGCTAAATTTATATACAAAACAGCTCTTAAAATAGCACCTGTCTTTTTAAATTCTTCAATAAAGTAATTTGACTCTTCAAATGTGATACCCATTGCGCCGAACACAACTGCAAATTTCTCATCAGTATTGCGAACCTTTGCCTGCCTTGCAATTTGTGCTGCAAGTTCATTGTGCGGCAAACCCGATGATGAAAATATCGGTAATTTTTGACCACGCACAAGTGTATTCATTGCATCAATTGATGATATACCGGTTTGGATAAATTCCGATGGATAATTTCTTGCATATGGATTTATTGGGTTCCCATTTACATCGACTTTTTTTTCAGGCACAATTTCCGGACCATCATCAATAGGTCTACCCAAACCATCAAAAATTCTACCCAGCATATCCACTGATACGTTTATCTCAATTCCTCTACCAAGAAACTTCACTTTACTTTCATCTACATTTAAACCAGCAGTCCCTTCAAACAATTGAACAAGTGCTTTGTCTTGCTTAACCTCTAAAACCTGCCCACGTCTTAATTCTCCACTTTTCAAACGTACTTGTGCAACCTCACCATAACTAACATTTTCAATATTCTCCACCAAAATAAGTGGTCCTGAAATACTGCTCAAAACTGTATATTCTTTTCGCATTTGTTTACCTTCCTTTATTTCTCATCTCTTAATTCTTCAATTGCATATGTCATATTTTTTAATTCAAATTTTCTCCCAAACATCAGCAGTTTTGATATGCTCAAACACGATTCCTTTTGCCAATCGATCCAAGCTTACATCATAAAGCTTAACAATGTTTTTCAACATAAAATATTGCTTATTCAAATCTGTATATGTGTCTTCCGGATCAAATGCATGTTGATGCAGAAAATCTTCGCGAATAGATCGTGCAATCTCTAAAGTAAGCTTATCTTTATCAGAAAGCGAATCCAACCCAACAAGCCTAACAATTTCTTCGAGTGATGATTCTTCCTGCAAAATTTTCATAGCCTTCATACGTAATGGCAAGAATTTTTCTAATCCTCTTTTCACAAAAAACTGTTCAATATTTTTAATATAAAGTGAATAACTTCTAAGCCAATTTATTGCAGGAAAATGCCTTCGATACGCAAGTTTAGCCTCTAAACTCCAAAAGACCTTCACAACTCGTAGAGTTGCCTG
>JBHPKP010000097.1:0-2361 GCA_042566505.1 bacterium
CCCAGCTTAAGCTGCTGTTATAAAAACCTTCTTCCAAGGACGTAAAAACCTGCACAAAATCCGCTGATCCGGAGCCAATAATAAATTTATCAACCCATCCCGCATCAGACCCTGATGAAGTACCGGCGTTTTTCTTATATTCCCATTTCAATATGTGCGCACCTGAGGGGATTTCGAAAGCTTTAAGAGTCCAGTCAACTTCTCCGCTGATTTCACCCTGCAGCACACCATCTATATAAAAGGATAAATTATCATTGTTCTGTTCCGATGAAACCTTCCAATAGAATGATACTGTCTGAGGCCCTGTTATTGTTGTCTGCATATATGAAGACTGGTTATCGGAAATTGCTCCGCTTTGCGCTGCATCATTATCATAATAGTATTCATCTACTTCTCCAAACCAGTCCGCATTTCCTCCTGTTACCCATGTGAATGCGCCATCATCAACCGCAAGCGAAAGATCCAGCAATAATGTCGTGGTTGATGCGTATGTATCATATACGGTCTCTTCTTCATTAAAGTTTCTTGCTTTTACCTGCGCATAATATGTTGTATTCGGCCTAAGGCTTGTGAATTCATATGACAATGCCGTCTGCCAACTAGTCGTTGTTGTTATCCCTACTTCAAAACCTGTACTTGTCGATATTTGCGCTGCATACTCCGTTCCTGACGGATTGCTATTTGCATCCCATGCATACGTTGCGCTTGATGGCCATGTCTCGTAATAATATGACCCCGTAGGTACATTCGCGCTGCTGTACACTACAGAACTCAGCATTGAGCCTGTATCTTCGCCTGCTCCCTTATATGACCGTACTTCCCAAGCATATGAACTCGTGTTTGCTGTTAGATCTGTTTCCATCCATTCTGTTGTGTTGGCTAACAAACTTGTTATTAGCCATCCGGTTGACGAATATATTCTGAATCCGTCCTCATAAGCCGAGTTATCTGTCCACCCAAATAATATTGTTGTACTGGATACTGCTGTTCCCGTAAAATTACTCGGAGCCGTAGGAGTTAACAGCAATACCTCAAATCCGCTTACTTTTGTATCTGCTCCTGTATCTATATTTGTAACTGTTACATCTCTACTCCCCGGCGCTGCTTCCCCATCTATACTTATATTCATATCTATCTGTGTCTTGCTTACTACATCTGTTGAGTTTATTACTATTCCCGCACCACTGAAACTCACACTTGCTCCATCATAAAAATTATCTCCTGTTATTGTGACATCTTTTGTTTCGCCTTGTGTTGCAGAGGAGGGGGAAAGACTTGTTACAGTCGGGGAAAGCCCATTGTATTTTATTGTGAAATAATCATTATCACTGCCATTATTATTCTGTCCCGTGACTATGATGTTTCCGTCACTGTCTACTGCGACTGCATTAGCTCCATCAGAATACCCGCTGTCGTACGTTGCGGATGAAATTATCGTATCTAAATCCGAACTGTATTTTATTATGAAATAATCATTATTACTCTTTCCCGTGACTATGATATTGCCTTCCGCGTCTACTGCGATTCCATGGGCTTCATCAGTAGCCCCGCTGTTGTATGTTGCAGATGAAATCACCGTATCTAAATCCGAATTGTATTTTATTGTGAAATAATCATTATTACTCTTTCCCGTGACTATAATGTTCCCTTCACTGTCTACTGCAACTCCATGGGCGTGATCAATATTCCCGCTGCTGTATGTTGCGGATGAAATTATGGTTGCTAAATCCGAACTGTATTTTATTGTAAAATAATCATTGTTACTGTATCCCGTGACTATGATGTTGTCTTCGCTATCTACTACGACTCCATAGGTTTCATCATTAGTCCCAGTGTTATATGTATGCGATGAAATTATAGTTGCTAAATCCGAACTGTACTTTATTGTAAAATAATCATTATTCCCATCTATTCCCGTAACTATGATGTTGTCTTCGCTGTCAGTGCTCACTGCTCTTCCCTCATCTTCACCAAACCCCGTATCATATGTATGAGATGAAATAACTATAGCTAAATCCGAACTGTATTTTATTGTGAAATAATCAAGATCACCTTTATCAGTATAGCCCGTGACTATGATATTGTCTTTGCTATCTATAGTCACTCCGTTCGCCTGATCGTCAGTGTACCCGACATACCCGCCATCATGTCTATGGGATGATATAACCGCGGCTAAATCCGAACTGTATTTTATTGTGAAATAATCCTCATTACTCGCTCCCGTGACTATGATGTTGTCTTCGCTGTCTACTGCGACTCCGTTGGCTCTATCATTACTCCCGCTGTTGTACGTTGCTGACGAAACAGTGATAAGCGTGCCTTCGGCGCATACCGCGGTATGCACTAGACCTGTTGCTATTA
>JBHPKP010000098.1:0-2332 GCA_042566505.1 bacterium
CAGAGCAATTTGCAAAAAAATTACTTTTTGTTTTGTTTTAAATTTTTTTGTCTATAACTTTGACCGCTTATTTTTATCACCTCCCCGTAATGCACGATTCTATCAAGAATTGCATTTGCTAAAATTTGATCAGTAAATATTTCGCCCCATTGTTCAAATGATTTATTTGTTGTTATTATAATTGACCCTTTTTCGTATCTTCTCGATATTATTTCAAAAAAATCATCGCCGCTATGATTTGGTATTTTTTTGAAACCTAATTCATCTAAAACTAATAAATCAAAAGATAAATAATATTCTAATTTTTTATAGTACGAATTATCTGCTTTCGAAATATGCAAATTATGCAGCATTTCAGAAACTTGTGTGAATAGAACTTTATATCCTTTTTTTAATGCTTGTAGACCCAGAGCTATTGATAAATGTGTTTTTCCTGTTCCCGGATTCCCTATAAATATCACATTCTTTTTTTCTTTTATAAAGCTGCAGGTTGCGCAATCATTTATTAATCTTTTATTTATGCTGGGTTGAAAAGCAAAATCAAAATCCTCTAATGTTTTATGATTCGGCAATTTTGTTTTTAAATATCTTTTTTTATAACTATTATCTCGTCTACTTGCTATCTCGTCATCTAATATTAATGCCATAAATTCCTCATATGACATATTATTTGATTTTGCATAACTAATTCTTTCTTCGATACTGTTATATATTCCTGAAAGCTTAAATTCTTTTAATCTATTTTTAATTGTGTGCATAGATTGCCTCCTCGTGAGATTCCATTTTATCAATTGGCAAATTGTAACTCCCGTTTTGACAAATATTTCTTACAATTTGATATTTTAATGCGTCGTATTTTAAAGCTCGCTTGCAGGCTGCATCTATTATTTCAGGCGTGTATGTTTTTAATAATGACAAAATTCCGTTTATTGCTCGATTCCAGTTAATTTGATTTTCCCCAACGTAAACTTTAAAAAATGCTACAGCATTAGCTCCAATTTTTTGCATTTTTGCTTCATATATTTCCTTGTATTCAGTGCTGTTGTATCTTTTGTATACGGGATAATGGCTTTCATTTGTACTGAATTTACCTTTCGATTCTATGATTTTGTGAACTGCTATTTCTTTGTATTCATAGTGAATTTTTAATATTTTATCTTTAATTTCTATATCTACTTCTTTTCCAACATATTCATATGGTACTGAATAATAATTATATTTAACATACACATGACAATCTGTGTAAACAAGCCTTTTGCTGAGTTCAGAAAAATAATATTTTTTATTTAGCAATTTTTTTAATATTGATTGTTCTTCCTGTTCAAACAATTCTTTTGGAACTCGTCTAGTTGTTCCATGTATTCTTGCATTACAAGTATTTACTAACCATTTATTTAATTGATTTGTTGCATCAATAATATCTTTAAATGTTCTGCCGAGAAAAAATCTATTCTTTATATATTTTATACCACTCTCGACTTTTCCTTTTTCTTGAGGCTGTCTAACTCTACATGGAATCGCTTTGAATTCATAATAATCAGCAAATTGTTTGTATTGTTCTTGATAAATCGGCTCGTAAAAGTTTGCCTCTAAAATTGCTGCTTTTAAATTATCGATTTTTACATATTCCGGTACTCCGCCAAAATATTCGAAAGCATTTTCATGGCATTTTATGAATGTTTCTACTTTTTGATCAAAAACTATTTCATAATAGTCATATCTTGAATAACTTAAAACCATATGAAATACATAAGCTTTACGTTTTCTACCTGTTTTATCCTTAATTAAACCAACATATCCAAAATCTACTTGAGATTCTGCTCCAGGTTCAGTATGGAATCTAATATGTATATTGCTTCTTTTCTTTAATCTTTTTATGTACTCAGCTATGCTTGAATAACTAATGTTTATTTCTAAATTTTTGAAATATTCATGAATTAATACACCTGTAAAACCTTTTTCTAATTTTTCTTGGATTACTTCTTTGTAATCATCCAATTTATTTGGATGTGGTTTTTTAACTGGGTATTCTTGCCCATTTTCTGTTGCTTTTATTACTTTGTCGACTGTTCGCCAATTATGTCCCGTTATTTTAGCTATTTCAGTTTTATTTTTCTTTTGTGTCCATAATGTTTTTATGGTTGTGTACATTGCTCCTCCTAACATTTTACCTCCTAGTGCTTTTTTATCACTAGAAAGTATTGCATTTTTTATTTTAGAGCTCTGCACTTTTCTCTGGAATTAGGTCTGTAGTTTATTCTAGCATTGACATGCACGTGTCATTTCGAGGAAATGACGAGTTTCAACGAGTCAAGACCGAGAAATCTTATCT
>JBHPKP010000099.1:0-2260 GCA_042566505.1 bacterium
TCATTTTCAGGGTCAGTGTACTTGACTTTGAAATCATATGTTGAATTCGTAAATCCCTCTAATCGGTTTACTCCCTTGTCTACGTATTCACTTGTCCAAGCAAGCGTTGGCGCTTTGTTTACAACAAGCGAATAAACAGGAGCTGAAATTTCAGGTAATGTATTTTTATATTTACAGTGAATTTTATAAGACCAGTTTTCTACGCTGTTAAATGTTGTTGTATACCTAAAAATCATTCCTTCTATTTCATTTTCCAATATGAGAGTCATTGGGTAATCGAAAATTACAGCTCCTAATTCATTTTTAATTTCAACACTTGGCAGATTCTCAGGCGTTATATTATCCACTGACTGATATTTACATTCAAATGCTAGAGTATCCGTTGCCGGATTATACTCATGCCCATCACTTGTAAAACCACTGTTCATTGACCACGAAAGCGTTGGCTCGTTATAAACAGTTGGTCCCGGATTTTCTCCCACTTGTTCATATGATATATCTGTATCAACTCTGTTCCCGGTTTCATCATATGTGTCAAAAAAGTATGTATAATTTCCGGCTTCAAATCCTTGTAATGAATATTCATATATTGAACCTGTTGCATGATTTCCTGACACATAACTCATAGTAAACGGCGAGCCTGAAATCGGTATATCATCTTTTTTGATATGCACTTTAGGAAAACCTGCGCTTGGAGCATTGCCTTCCGGGTCTTGATAAACAAGCCTGTAAACAATTGTGCCGTCTGCTAATATTTCTTCTTCACCTATCCCATCATCAATGTATGCGCCAACTCCTTCCCATGCTAGATTCGGTGATCTGTTCACAACCGGACCCAAACCTGTAAGCTCGGCTTCTCCGCCACATGCGTCTTGAGCTATTATTCTGTATGTATAATCTGTTCCGCTTTCAATTGGAATTTCCGGGTCAGGAGCGTAATATTTTCCTTCAAATATTTTACCGTTAATCGGATCGCCAGACTGCTTAATCATAACAACTGGTAACGATGGATTTAAACATACTCCCGCTTTATACACATACACTTTAATTGAACCTACGGGTTCATCATCTCCGTCAATATCTGTATACTTTATTCTAAAATTTATCCATTCTACCCTTTCACCATTGATCATTTCAGTTCTAAATACAGCTGCTGAATTTGTATACCCTTCTTCACCTGTGAATGACAACAAAGGTGAATTGTTATTTGTTGCAAATTTTAAGTTCCGGTTGGTTTCATCATAATAAACAATTTCAATTGATTTGTTGTGTGGATTGTATACTGCGCTTGGATAAAAACCAGTCGAGGTAGGTGCATCTATAACTTCACCCGACCAAACTCCCGGCCAAGTTCCGCCAGTTTCATGTTTAAATTTAACTAAATCATTACTTGTCGCGTCTTGACAAACTATATACTGCGTGTCAGAACAAATTACATTTAAATTTTTATATTCCCTACCTCCAGCTATAGGATAAAAAGAAGGAGCTGGAAGAGCTGGTGTTGTATATGTACATTCTATAGTATTAGTATGATAATTAAATCTTGCTAAAACTATGTTTCCCCACATATCAACATCCATTTCTGTTTCAGTTTTTGAATGCATATCTAAATATCTTGTTGCTACTAAAATTCTTAGATCATCTAGATCATCTATATCATATGTTTCAATTTTTCCACTGTCGTACGAATCATACTTTAAAGTTTTTATACTATTTAATGAATTAGTATCTATTTTATACTCCCAATTTCGAATACCTGATATAGCCCCATAATAATGTATACCTTGCCCAAAAGCCCCAGGAAGATGCTGAACACTTGTTCTTGAATTTGAAAAATAGATACTATCATTATTACTACTATATACAGCATTTAAATTGAAACATATCTCACTATAATCTGTCAAAATTAGTGATGTAAAGGGATAGAATACACTATTGAAAATAACAATATTGTTCTTTATTGATACCCAATAACCATTTGCTATAATAATATGGATAATCTGATGATTATCTTTAACAACAGTGTAATTCGTTTTACTATATCCATGTGGTTGTACAATTGATCCTACACAAAAGCCTCCCCATAAGCCTGTTGAAATATTTTTATATCTATAATGAACTTCTGAACCACTTACAAACACAACCCAAGAAGAACCATCTGCATTTAGTCCAACAAATATAGGCTCTTCACCATTTGGAACTCTTCCTCCTGCAAGGATTTCAGTTGTCCAAACGTCACTGCTTTTACTTGCAAACTTAT